>JAYVRT010000982.1:0-11568 GCA_043776025.1 Archangiaceae bacterium
TCGATCATGAAGGCGCTCAACAAGATCACCTCAGCCACCTCGATGTTGATCTTCACGTCGCCAATGAATTTCCAATTCTGATCGCTCATCATCAACTCCCTGTCGGGGATCTGGTCCATGGTGAGAAAGGAAGAAGATGCGAAGCATTTCTTCCCCTCAGCCCGCACCTCGACCAGATCCCCGACGAATAGATTGTCGGGAACCTCGAACTGATCTTCGGGGCGTTGTCCAAGCGGGCTCGCTGAAGCATCGGCACCGGATGGATCTACTGATTGCCGTCGAAGGGTACTTGCTCACCCCGGCCTATGGGCTTCGGCCCTGGTGAACCTCAGGTACATCCCGATGACGACGAAGCTGGCCACCGTGCTGGCATCGATCCGCCACCTCAGGGGCCCCAGGCTGCTCCTTCAAGACAACGGCAATGAGCTGACCTACAAGGTCCTGCGGCGCTGGATGGCCACTGCTCAGCGCATGGCCGGGCTGAAGGCGACGGGCAGCTACCATGTGCTCCGTCACTCGTTCTGCTCACACCTGGCGATGAAGGGGGCACCGGCAGTGGCAATCAGGGACCTGGCCGGTCACAGCAGCCTCCTCACCACGATGAGGTACATGCACCTGTCACCAGGGGCACGGGACCAGGCGATCAGAATGTTGAATGACCGGCCCACATCAGGCGATTCAGGGTCGGTTTTTGGAGACCGGGTGGAGACGGCTCAGGAGCCTGCGAAGAACTCCTGAGCCATCAACCACTTCGTTGAGCGGCGGAAGGGATTCGAACCCTCGACCCTGAGCTTGGGAAGCTCATGAACGCCCCAGTGAATTCGGTAACTTGGCGAAATTGCGGCGAGCCATACGAGCTATGCGAGCAGGGCGAGCCACACGAGCAGCTTGCCCGCATCAAGTAGCGCGGGCCTGATGCGGGGGGGGCCGGTGACAGATCCGCCGAGGCAACTTCGTCACCGAGGAGCAGATCCTGAAGGACCTGGCCCAGGACTGAAAAGGTGCTGTGGTCGGCGTTGTTCGGCGTGAAGTAGTGCATGGAGGGCGACTCGTCGCGGACCGACCCCAGGCCGCCGTCTCGCACCTGCCGATGTGCCACACTCGCGCCGGATGGCCCGCCCGCTCCGCGTCGCCCTGGCTTCCCTCTCGATCGTCTTCGCGGGCTGTTCCGCGGACTTCGCTTCCCGCATCGATGATGGGACGCGGGCGGTTCAGGGCAACATCCCGGCCTCGCCCCTTCCGCCGGCGCTCCCTGCCCTGCCGGTCCTGACTCCCTGCCCCGCGGGATGGCGCGAGCTCCCGCCGCCTGCCGTCGGTGGCGCCGTCACCTGCGATCCGTGGCCCGATGGCGGCGTCCACGCCTGCGCGCAGGACGAGGCGCACTTTCCCGGCACGCCCGGGTGCAGCCGGATCGGAAGCGACTGCCCCGCAGGCGAGTGGCCCGAAGGCCTGCCCACCCCTGTGCCTGTTCGCTACGTCCGCGCGGGAGGGTTGGCCGGCGGAGACGGAAGCACGGCCACTCCCTTCGGCTCGGTGGCCGCCGCGCTCGTCACCGCAGCCCCCGGAACGATCCTCGCCCTGGGCAAAGGAACCTTCGACGAAGCGGTGCAACTCCCGGCCCAGATCACCCTCTGGGGCGCGTGCGTGGCGCAGACCCACCTGGTGCGATCCGCGGCGTCGACCGGCTACGCCGTCTCGGTGCTCGGCGACGGAGCGGCGGTCCGCAACCTCCACATCGGAGGTCCGCAGTCGGGACTTCGAATCAACGTCGCGGGCACGCGCTTCGAGATGAGAGATCTGGTCATCGCCGGAGCGCAGTCGATTGCGGTGCTGGCCTACAACGCAGTCCAGCTCACCGGCTCGCGGGTGGTGATCCGGGACACCCAGCCGCAGCCTGGCACCAACGCCGAAGGACGAGGCCTGTCGATCGAGCACGGGGCACAGGCCGACCTGAAGTGGGTGTCGATCGAGTCGAACCGCCTCCTCGGCGTGTCGTGCTCCGGCGCCGGCACCCGGGTCGGGCTCGAAGACACCGTGGTTCGCGACACGAAGAGCGTACTCGGCACCGGCGATTATGGCCGAGGCCTCAGCGTCACCAACGACGGCAAGTTCGAGGGCAAGCGCCTCGTGCTCGAACGGAACCAGGAGTTCGGCTTCATCGCCGAGAGCGGAGGGTCGCTGTTGCTCACCGATGCGGTGGTTCGCGACAGCCTGCCCACCACCCGGGATCCAGACAGCGGCATGGGAGGGCTCGCCCACTCCGGCGCGCACGCCGAGCTTCGGCGCGTGCTGGTGCAGCGCAGTCGCTACTTCGGGTTGTACATCCTCGAGCCGGGAAGCACGCTCGTCGCCTCCGACCTGGTGGTCCGCGACACCCTCGAGGCGCCGATGAGCAAGAACTGGGGGCATGGACTCGACGCCGACAAGGGCGCTTCCGTGACCGCCGTCCGGATCTCGCTGGAGCACAACCGCGGAGCCGGGCTGGGCGCTCGCAACGCCGGGACCGTGGTCGTCCTCGAGGACGCGACTGCCCTTCACCACGACGGTCAGGTGAGCGACGGCCTGGATGGAGAAGGGTTCGCGGTCACCACGGGCGCGCGACTGACCGTGACCCGGGCGATGCTCGAGGACAACCAATGCTCGGCGATCGTCGCCGTCGGCGCCGGAACCGAGCTCACGCTCGTCGACGTCACCGTACGCGGCACCCGCGGCTGTCTGTTCGACGGGCTCAAAGGCAACGGCCTGACGGTGCAGGGCGGAGCGAGCGCGGCCGTCACCCGCATCCTCCTCGAGAAGAACCGATCGACCGCGGTGATGGGCAGCAACCCGGGAACTCGCCTCACGCTCACCGACCTCGCCGCGCGCGACACCTTCGGAGAGATGCGGGACGGCGGCAATGGAGGCCAGTTCGGCGAGGGGCTCTGGGTCCAGGCCGGAGCCCAGGCCGAGGTGACGCGCGCGCGGATCGAGCGCAGCCGCGAGGCCGGCATCGTCGCATTCGGCGGCACCATCACCGGCGCGCAGATCGTGGTGCTTCAGACGCTCACGTCCGACTGCCCTCCCAGCCGCTGTTCGGTTCAAGCGGGCATCGGCGCCGGGGTCTTCGGCAGCGGGCAGCTGTCGCTCTCGGTGTTTTCGATCAGCGACAACGCGTCGCTGGGGCTGCAGCTGGCGACCGGTGGCACCGCGGATCTGCGGGCCGGGGAGATCGCCGGCAACCCGATTGGGGTCAACGTCCAGACGACGGGCTACGACCTCGGCCGGCTTCAGGCGGACGTCGTCTTTCGCGGCAACGCGACCAACATCGACTCGACCACCCTGCCCCTGCCTCCTGTCCCGCCGAGCCCTTGAAGAAAACGCGCTACCTTCTGCTCATGGCCGGCACGCCCCGGCTCTTCGCTCGGTTGCTCGCTGCCGCCGCTGCCTTCACCACGTTCGCGGCCTGCTCTCTGGACGTCGCGTCGCAGCTGGTCGACGAGACGCACCCGGTGCAGCCCAACATCCCGACCGGGCCCGCCGCTCCGGCCCCCGCCGCCCCGCCGCTGTTGACCCCTTGCGCTCCAGGGTGGCGCGAAGTCCCTGGCCCGATTCCGGGCGACGCTGTCACGTGCGACCCGTGGCCGGCGGGAGGAGCGCAGGACTGCGCCGCGGACTCGGCGCATTTCCCCGGCACCACGGGCTGCAGCCGGATCGGCACGGCGTGTCCCGCGGGGGACTGGCCCGAGGGGCTGCCCGCCGGAGTCCCGGTCTTGTACGTGCGCGCGGGGGGGCCCGCGGGTGGAGCAGGCACCCAGGCCTCACCGTTCGGCTCGATCACCGCCGCCCTGGCGGCCGCCGCCGCGGGGACGATCCTCGCGCTCGCGAAGGGCACGTTCGACGAGGCAGTGGTGCTGCCGCGAGGGATCACGCTCTGGGGAGCTTGCGTGTCGCAGAGCCACCTCGCGCCTTCGACCGTCGGAACGGCGCTCGCCACCATCCTCGTGCTTGGGGACGCGGTTGCGGTTCGAAACCTCCACGTCGGAGGCGTCCTTCCCGCAGTGGTGCTCACCCGTGCTGGGACCGCGGTCGAGCTGAAGGACCTGGTCATCAGCGGAGCCCACGACGTCGGACTGGTGGCGGGCGGGGCGGTGACGGTCACGGGGTCGAGGGTGGTGATCCGCGGCACGCTGCCCCGCGTCGGTGTGAACGATCTGGGGGAAGGCCTCCTTGTTAACGGCGGAGCGCAGGTGGACTTGAGCTGGGTCGCGGTCGAGGCGTGCCGCACCACTGCCGTGGATGTCTACGGGGCGGGCACGCGCGTCAGGCTGTCGGACAGCGTGGTCCGCGGCACGCTGAGTCAACTGAACACCGGAGCGTTTGGCGAAGGCCTCTTCGTGCACAAACAGGGGCGCATCGAGGGGGTGCGGATCGCGATCGAGCGAAACACGCTCGCCGCGGTGAGCGCGGAGAATGGCGGGCAGCTCTCGCTGACCGACGCGGTGTTGAGCGACACGGCGATCGGCGACCCCACGCTCGACTCGGGGTTCGGAGCGCTGATCACCTCCGGCGGCGTGGTGGATCTTCACCGGGTGCTGATCCTCCGACCGCTCGCCGCTGGAGTGTTGCTGGTGGACGATGGGAGTGCGCTCGACGTGACGGATCTCGTGGTTCGCGACACCCTGGGCCAGACCGGCAGGCCCGGGGCGTTTGGGATCCAGGTCAGCGGAGTCGCCGGCTTCAAGGCGCTGCGGCTGGGGCTCGAGCGCACCCGAGGGATTGGGCTCGCGGCGGGGAAGGGCGCCGTCATCGGCCTCGAGGATGTCACCGCGCGCGACACCGAGGCGCTGCCGAGCGATGCCGGATTTGGAAGCGGCTTCAGCGCCGATCTCGGCTCGAAGTGGACCGTCACCCGGGCGCGGGTGGAGGACACCCAGTGCATTGGAATCCAGATCAAGGGCGCGGGCACTTCGGTCGACTTCTTCGATGCCACCGTGCGAGGAACCCGCGCCTGCTCCGGGGGAATCGGGGGGCAGGGGCTGGCGATCTTCACCGCGGCCACGGCGAGCATGACCCGCGCCCTTTTCGAGAACAATCGATCGACGGCGATCGTAGCCACGGGCATGGGGACCCGACTCGAGCTCAACGACCTCTCGGTGATCGATACCCAGGTCGAGCAGGTGGCCGGCGCCCACGGAGAGGGCCTGGCGGCCCAGTATGGAGGCAGTGTCGAGCTGTCCCGCGCCCGCTTCGAGCGTAGCCACGAGGTCGGATTCGTGGCGGCGATCGGCGGAAGGATCACGGGCACCAACGTCGTCGTGCGCGACACGCTGCCGTCCGAGTGCCTGCCTCCGACCTGCCGGGACAAAGCTGGAATCGGCGCGCTGTCGATGGACGACGGAAGCGTCACGCTCTCGCTCTTCTCGATCGCCCACAGCGCCGTCCTCGGGTTGCTCCTGGCTCGGGGCGGTACCGCCGATCTCCAGTCGGGAGAGATCTCTGAGAACCCGATCGGGCTCAACGTGCAGACCGCGGGCTTCGATCTGGCGCGAGTCGAGCGCGATGTGATCTTCCGGTCGAACCAGGTGACCGTCAGCGCGATGCTGCTCCCGCTTCCGGACGCCCTCGCGCCGACGCGCTGACTCAACGCACCGGTGGCTGCGGCACCCGCAACGCCCCCGAGCTCAGCTTCGCGGCGTTGTCCTTGAAGATCGTGTCGTCGCCCACGATCAAGACGTGATCAACGGCCACGGGCGCAGGGTTCGCGGCGGTCTGAAGCGTGGTGCCGCCCTGCACGCTCAACGCGATCTCATTGCCGATGAAGACCCCGCCACGAATACGGGCGGAAACCCCGGCACAGACGAGCCCTGCTCCCTTCGAGGTCTGGACGTCAGTGTCGGTCAACTCCAGCAGCGAGTCTTCCGTTGCGATCACGCCGTCGCCGTGCTCGCCGAAGGCCGTCAGCTTCCCGTCGCTGATGACGGTGTGCGAAATCGAAACGGTGCTCGAGAAGAGCAGGACGCCGACCTCGGGGCTTCCGCTGACCGCGCTCGACTCGATCGTCACCCCAGCGTCCTGAAACAACATCCCGTCACCGCCGGCCTGCCCATCGCGAGACTGGGGTCCGAGCACCGCGCAGCCGGTGATCTTCGCCTGGCCCCCACGGACCTGGACCCCCGTGCCTTCGTTGCCCGCGAACGTCGACGAGGTCACCGTCAGTGGGCGGCGCAGGAGGCGACACCGCACAGCAGCAGCGCCAGGCCCGCGGCCGGCAGGAAGCTGCTGGGGTCGCCACGCACGGCTCAAGACGCTACCACCGCCCGCTTTGGCGACGGCGTTCCTCGCCCGTTGGTAGAATTGGGACCCCTTGCCTGGCTTGCCTGCCTTACGCGTCGCGATTCCAGCAGCTGCGCCGGGCGTCGCCGCTTCGCAACCCAGGCTGGAGCAGCTTCGGGAATTCCTCGCCGCGCAGCTGGCGAACGCCTTCAGCGTCGAAGTCGTGATCCGCCAGAGCTACGCCGCGATCGGCCGGGAGCTGCTCGGTGGACAGGTGCAGCTGGGCTGGACGCCTCCGATCGTCGCGGCGAGGGTCGAGCTGGCGGGCGGGTTTCCGCTGGTGCGCTCGGTGCGCAACGGCCGCGCGACCTACCGCGCCGCGCTGATCTGCCGAGCCGATCGACCGGTCGACATCACCTCGTCGCTGCCGCTGCGCGCTGCCTGGGTCGATCGCGACTCCACCGCCGGCTATTGGTTGCCGCGTGCCTGGCTCCGCAGCCGCGGCGTCGACCCGGATCAAGAAGAGCACTTCGCCGGCTCGTACCAGGCCGCGGTGGCCGCGGTGCTGGCCGGCAGCGCCGACCTCGCCGGCGTCTTCACCTCCTCCGAGCTGCCGACGCTGTCGATCCCGGCGCTGGCGGAGCTCCCCCCCGCCGCGCGCGACCAGCTGCGGGTGTTCGCGGTCACCGACGAGACCCCCAGCGACGCGCTGTGCGCCTCGCCACTGTTGGCGCCCGAGGCGCGTCAGGCGCTCGAGCGCGCGCTACTCACCGCGAACGAAGACGCGCTGGGCCGCGTGGTCCTCCACGAGCTGTTCGGCGCCGAGGGCTTCCAGAAGGCGCCCGCCGGTGGCTACCGGCCTCTGTACGGCATCGTCCTCGCGGCGACGGGCCTGGCGGCCAGCGCGCAGGCCTGCGGCGGGTGCGGAGGGAGGCTGAGCCTGCAGGCGCGTTTCTGCGAACGGTGCGGCGAGCCGACCGGGCGGGTCTCGGCGCCTCCGAGCGCCCCCCGCGCGCCACGCCCGCCTTCTTCCGGCGCGGGTGCCTGGTCCGAAGAGCGCAAGCTCGCCACCATCCTCTTCGCTGATCTCGTCGGCTTCACCGCGATCTCGAGCCGCCTCGAGCCGGACGAGGTCCAGGAGTTCGCCAACTCCTGCTTCGCGCCGTTGACCTCGGAGATCGAGCGCCGAGGCGGAACCGTGATCAAGTACATCGGCGACTGCATCATGGCCGCGTTCGGCGTCCCACTCGCCGGCGAGGCCGACCCCCTGCGCGCGGTTCAGGCCGCCAAGGCGATGTGCGCGCGGCTCACCGAGCTGGGCGCGGCAGCCCAGCTGCGCTTCGGAGCGACGGTGAACGTGCGCATCGGCGTCAACACCGGGCTGGTGATGGTGGGAGCCGTCGGCGGCAAAGAGCGCTCGGGCCTGGACGTGATGGGCGCGGCGGTGAACCTGGCGAGCCGGATCCAGAGCGCGGCGAGCCCCGGCGAGGTGCTGATCGGGGCCGCGACGCAGCGGCTGATCGGGGGCGCGTTCGAGCTCGAGGCGCTCCCCCCGGTTAACCTGAAAGGGATCGACGGACTGGTCCCGCTGTTTCGAGTCGGCGGCGAGCGGGCCGACGAGCCAGGCGCTCCGGCGACGACCGCGGTCCTCGACGCGCCATTCCAGCTGCGGGAGCACGAGCTGGCGGTGCTGCTCAGCGCGTTCGAAGACGTGGTGCGCCAGGTTCAGCCGGCGGTGGTGCGGCTGGTGGGCGAGGCGGGGCTGGGGAAGGCCCGGCTGCTGCGCGAGCTGCGCGACAGGCTCGGTCAGCGGCAGCCCCAGCCCGAGGTGTTGTGGGCAGGGGCGGCGCTCGCGCCGACCCCCGGAGCCAGCGCTCCGCTCTCGCTCGTGGGGCGTCTGATCAAGTCGCGGTTCGCGGTGCGGGTCGACGAGCCGGTGGCGATCGCCCGAGCGCGGGTCGTCGAGGGAATCGCAGAGGTCTTCCCGCCCCGGGAGCAGACTTCGGCGCGCGACAGCGCCGAGTTGCTCGCCGACATGTGCGGGCTGGGGCTCGCCGAGGCGCCGCTGCCCGGGGGACCTTCGGTCGAGTTTCGAGATCGGACGTTCCAGGCGTTCGCCGACTGGCTCCACCAGCTGGCGAAGGAGCGCCCCGTGTGCCTCGTCGTCCACAACCTGCAGTGGGCCGACGACGCCTCGCTCGATTTCCTCGAGCGGCTGTTGGCCACCTCGGAAGGCCGGCCGCTGCTGCTGATCGCCGGCAGCCGCGTCGAGCTCGAAGAGCGCCGGCCCGGCTGGCCGAGGATCCCCGGGCAATCGACCACCGTCCAGCTCTCGCCGCTGCCCGAAGCGCGGATGCGCGAGTTCGTCGAGTTCCTCCTCGCGGAGCTCACCGAACTCCCCGCGGCGATCAAGCAGGCGCTCGTCTCGCGCTCGGAAGGCAACCCCGAGTGCGCGCGCGATCTGCTGCGGCTGCTGATCGACCGCAACGCAATCGAGGTCCGCAACGACGGCCCGTGGATCTGGCACCCGGAGCAGGCCGGCGAGCTGACGCTTCCTGACACGATCCAGGGCGTGCTTCAGGCGCGGCTCGACGCGCTGCCCCGTGAAGAGAAGGAGCTGCTGAAGCGTGCCTCGGCGATCGGCAAGGTCTTCTTCGAGGGCGCCCTCGAGGCGGCGACCCCGCCGGCGTCACGCAGCGGCTTGCCGGGGCTGCTGGTGTCGCTCGAGCGGCGCGGCCTGCTCCGGTCACCGCAGAGCGCCCGGGCCGGTGCGCCCCGGCAGCTGGGTTTTCGCACCCAGGCGCTGCGCGACGCCGCCTACGGCTCGCTGCCTCGCTCCGGCCGAGAGGCGGCCCACCGCGCCGTGGCGGCGTGGCTCGAGGCGAACCTGCCGCTGAGCAACCACACCGAGGTGGCGGCGCACTTCGAAGCCGGCGGGGAGCTGGCGCTGGCTCGGCCGCACTTCGTCGCCGCCGCGCGCGAGTACGCGGCGATCTACGCACACACGGAAGCGGTCGACTTCTACCAGCGCGCGCTGCGCGGGCCGGCCGGGGAGAACCCCGGGGCCAACGCCGACACGCGGCGCGAGCTGGCAACCGTCCTCGCCCACATGAGCCGGTACGACGAGTCGCTCGCCGCGCTCGACGAAGTGACGAAGGAGGCGCGGGCCGCGGGGGGGCCGCAGTTGCCGATGCGGCTGGCCCTTGCCGGGTCCCAGCGCGCCTTCGTGATGCGTGACGTTGGTCGCCTCGATGAGGCGCTGCTCGTCCTCGACGAGGCGCTGGCAGCGCTCGAAGATCGGGTGAATCTGCCCTGCCTGGTGTTGCTCGGCCAGCGCGCCTTCATCCGCGCAGCAAAAGGCGACGGCGCGAATGCGCTGATCGACTGCGATGACGGGCTGAGGATTGCGGGTCTGATCGAGGATCACGGCGAGGGCTGGCATTTCGCCGCAGTGCGCCTGAACAACAGCCTGGGGACGCTGCACATGCGCGCCGGCAGGATCGACGAGGCACAGCGCTGTTTCGAAACCGCGCTCGAGCTCTGCTCGGGTACGCGAAATCCCGGAGCCCGGTGGGCCGTGACGGTGCACCTGGGCAACATCGCCTACGACCGAAAGGACTACCGGCTTGCCGCCAGCTACTTCGAGCGGGCGTTGGACGAGGCGCGCAGGAGCCGGCGGAAGATCAAGATCGCCACCTGTCTGAGCAACCTCGGGCAGGCCCGCCTGGGGGCGGGCGAGCTCCCCGGCGCGGTCGAGTGCCTCGAGGAGGCCCGTGCGCTCGCGCAGGAAGGGGGGATGCGAGACATCCAGTCCGACAGCGCCCGAGCGCTCGCCGAGACGCACCTGGCGCTGGGAGACTTCGCCACTGGACTGCAGGGGGCGACCGAGGCGATCGCGCAGGCCCAGCTGTCGGGCAGCCCAACGTACGAGGCCCTGGCCCACGCCGCGGCGATGGACTGCCTCTTCGCCGCGGGCGACGGCGAGGTGGGACGGGCGAAAGCAACGGTGCACTTTCAGGCCGCGTTGACGATCTTCGAGGCGTCCCAACGTCCGGAGGAAGCCGAAGCCCTCAAGGAGCGCTATGCCCGGGCCGGCCGGGCCTTTCGGCCTTCCGGTTCGGCGATGTAGCGTGGCGCGATGAGATCGCCTCTGGCCTGCGTTGTCCTTTGTGTCGTCGCGACGCTGCTCGGCTGCGGAGGGGCCGGCTCCGTCGAGCTGGCGACGTGCAAGGTCGTGCGCAACGCCGGCAGCGCGAAGGAGCTCACCGACGCCCTGGCGCAGTCGAAGTCGGGCGAGTGTGTGGTCCCGACGGCGAAGTCCTACAAGGGCGCCTTCCAGGTTCCGGGGGGAGTGAAGGTGATCGCGCAGAAGGGCGCGACGGTGACGTTCAACAGCGAAGCGGAGAGCGCCCCGGCCTTGACGATCGCCGGGGGCGCAGGAGGCGGGCTCTTTGGCCTGACGGTCGACGGCGCCTCCGCCGGCGGAGTCTGGGTGCGAGGTGGCCCGGCCCAGGTCGTCAACCTCAAGGTGCTTCGCGCCGACGCGATCGCCCTGGCGGTCTCGTGTCCCGCGACCGACTGCCTCAGCGAGGCGAACGCGGTCACGGTCGACAACGCGGACCTGGAGAACAGCGAGGTCGGCCTCGCGGTCTTTCAGTCGCGCGTGATCGTCACCGGAGGCATCTCGAGCGGGAACCACTCGACGCGCCTCGGCTACGGCTACGGCGTCGTCGCCACCGCGGGCGCGTCGCTGACGGTGACGGGAATGACGATTGAAAAGAACCAGCTCGCCGGCGTGGTGGTGGACGGCGCCGGGGGCACTTCGCTCGCGCTCGCCGACGCCGTCGTCTCGAACAACCTGAGCTACGGGGTCTGGGCGCAGGGGTTGGTCGGCACCGCGGACCTGCCCAAGCTGGTGATCAGCGGCACGAAGACGGCGATCGAGTCGAATCACATCGTCGGAGTCGGGGCGATCAACTCGAAGGGGATCTCGATCACCGATGCTCGAATCGCCGGAACCATCAAGCTGAAGGTATCCAACGGGGTCGGCATCTTCGAGGACGTGGGCGACGGCATCGGCCTCTTCGAGGGAACCGGCCTCGCCAGGCTGACCCGCGTGGCGCTCCAGGACAACCAGCGCAGCCAACTGCTCGTCGATCGCGGCGGGATGGGGATCATCATCCCCGAGACGGATCGCGTCGCGGGCGGTGAGTTCAAGCTGGTGATTCAGAACACCACCGAGAAGATCGACGTGCCCCCGGCGGTGCTCTCGGTGCCGGGTCGCACCCTGCTGATCCAGTCCGACGCGCTCGACCT
>JAYVRT010000983.1:0-3344 GCA_043776025.1 Archangiaceae bacterium
CGGGGCGAACGGGGTCGTGGACGCCTGTGGTGCGACCAGCTCCGCCGACATTCGGGTCCAGCTCGCGGCAAATCAGGCCGATGTGCGGGACGACCTCATCGCCTCGGCCACCGCGGTGAACCTGCAGATTCAAAGCCTGAGCGTCGGAGGCGGAACGCCGACGGGAGAATCGCTGAAGTTCCTCGGCGACTACCGGCCGCTGGCGGACCCAGATCCGAGCGCGGCGCGAGAGAACTTCATCGTGCTGCTGACCGACGGGCTGCCCAACTGCAACGGCAACAACGTGAACACCTGCGCGGGCGCCAACTGCCGGTGCACGCTGCTCCCCGCGACCGCGTGCATGTCCTCCAACTACTGCGCCCTGGGCTGTCTCGACCGGGACAACTCGGCCGCCGAGGTGACGGCGCTGCGCAAGAAGAACATCCGGACGATCGTCATCGGCTTCGGCGCGGACACTGCCTCGGGAGACGGGCCGGACACCCTCAACGAGATGGCGGAGAACGGTGGCTTCGCCCGGTCGTGCAAGGGGGGGACCGACGCGGAGTGCGGCGCGAACAACACCTGCGACGCCGCCACCCGGCTGTGCACCCGGAAGTTCTACCAGGCGACCAGCGCCGCGGAGCTGGCGACCGTCCTCGCCGAGATTGGGAAGGCCATCGACCCGATGGGCGTCTGCACCGTCTCTTTGTCGGAGATTCCCAAAGAGCCCCGGTTTCTGGCTGTCATCGTCGACGGGAAAGATGAGCACGCGGGCCCTTCCACCTGGACCTACTCGGCGGGCGCGGTGACCTTCGCGGGCGGGCTCTGCGACCGAATCAAACAGTCCACCAAATTGGCGCCGGTCAAGCTCGAGTTCCGCATCGTCAACGCGCTCTGAAGCGGGCCTCGGCTTCGCCGCTCACCTCAGTGGACGGTGATTGGCACCGGCTTCGAAGAGCTGCTGGCGAAGGTGGTGATGCTCCACCCGCCGGCTGGCTTCGAGACGGTGGTGGTGTTCTGCAGCGAGAGCTGAACGTAGCCGCCCAGCGGCATCGCCTGGGTGACCGCAGAGGGCACCGTGAAGCTCCCGGTCGAGGCGGGGACGGTGCAGGAGACGTTGACCGACGAGCTGCCGCCAGTCGCAGCGTAGATCCCGACGAAGAGGTCGCCGGATCCCGGCTTCCAGGCGATTGGAAACGGCGTGCCGCGGGTGAGGTCGAGCGCGCCGCCGTCGGAGCTGATCTCGATTCGGCTCGGGGTCGGCAGGGTGGCGCTGAAGCCCGGGACCCCCCCATCGCTGCCGCTGGCGGTGATCCCGATTTCCTCGCCCCCGGCCCAGGGGTTGCCATCGGAAAAGTCGAGGTAGTAGCCGCCGCCGCCCGCATTGAGGCCAGTGAAGAGCGGCGCGCCTGCGAGGGTGACCGCGAGCGTACCGGCGGAGACAATCTGCCCACCGTCGAAAATCGTCACGCCGCCGTCGCAGCTCTTCACCGTGCAGGACCCGCTGGTCGAGACGATGCAGGCGGAATCGGCACCGCTCCCGGGTGCCCCCATCGGATGGAACGCGGCGCTGAAGGTGTGGCGGAACGTCGCCGCGAAGGGCGTCTGGCCCACCGTCACCACGCCCTGTCGGGTGCTGGCCGTACCGCCCCCGGCGCCGCCGCCCGAGCCTCCCGCCCCGCCACCCACCCCGCCACTGCCGTTGCCGCTGCAGGCCACGAAGGCACCGAGCGCCACCACCGAAACCCCGACTCCGACTCGCATCCACTGACCTTCGCAAGATCGTCGCGCCGCCGCCATCGCTGCGCGCTGACGAGACGCCGGGGGCCGAGGACTGCGAGTAGCCTCTCCACCGTGACCAAGCCCGATCCGAAGGATCCCCTCGAAGTGCTCCGCGCCTCTGGAGTCGCGAAGCAAACCGAAGCCGCTCGGCTCCGCTCCCAAATGCAACAACAGCTCGCGAGCGAGGCGGCCGAGGATGGCCGGCGAGCGACCTCGCCGATCGGGGTGATGGCCTCGTCGGCCTGGTGGCAGGTGGTGGGTGCACTCTTCGTGGTGTCGCTGCTGATGGGTGTCCTTGGGCTGATCCGCCCGACGCACACCGACGGCTCTCACGTCCATCCATCGGAGACGATTCCCGTCGCCGAGGGTGGCCTCGCCGTGTCGGCTGTCTTCGCCGCGACCGTGCTCCTCGCCAAGTGGGCCGTGCGGTCGTCCGCGCAGCGCGAGCTCGACTGGGTCGCGGCGCTGCCCTTCCCTGTCCATGGGCACTTCCAGATGCTCGGAATGGGCCGCGGCGGGTTCAAGCTGGTGTTCGCAGACACTGCTCCGAGTGCCCAGGCGCTCGAACAGCTCTTCGCCGGAGTGCAGGCCACCCGACTCGAGCTGAGATCCTCAAAGAATCCCTTCGAGGTCAGGTACGAAACGCTGCGACGCGCCAGCCCGCCTGAGCGGTGGCGCGCCTGGCGGCTCCTGGTGAACGACCTGCTGCTCCCGCTCCACGCGAAGTATCCGCTCGACGCCGTTCCGTTCGACGACTGACTCTCCACTGGCAGCTGCCGCTTTGGCCCTTCGTCAGGACCGGCACCTCGGTGGCACCGGCGTCGGACAGCTCGGCGCGCACCGTCATCCCCGCGTCGGGCTGCGCCTGTTGAGCTCGATCGTTCTTCCTCGCCGTTGCGGTGCACCCGCCGCGGTCACCTCAGGCCGAGGTGCGAGTTGAGGTAGGCCTCGGAGCGCGCGGCGTCGTAGTTGGTCGCCAGCTCGCCGTTCTCGAGCGTTCCTCCGAAGAGCACGTGGAAGGGGATCGCCTCGTTCGGATCATCGGCCTTCTCGTGCAGTCCGCTTTTGACCCACTTGGCGATCTGGCCAACCGTCGCGTCCTTGAGCACCCCTCCGCCGGGAAACGGCAGGTCGGGGATCACGCTGGCGAGGTTGGTGAAGAAGTCGACCGCGCCGTCGATTGCGTCGTTCTTCGCTTTGAGCCGATCGACCGCGACCTGGAAGCCTGCCTCGAGCGTCCCGACGAGGCTGCCGAGCGTGCGCGCCAGCTCGTCCATTGCGACCGTCGGGTCCTTGTCGCCGTTGGCGTTGAGCCTGTCGCTGAGGTCCTTCAGCGTCGCGCAGACCGAGTCGCGCAGCGCCCCGGCGTTCGCCGGCTTGGGCTTCGAGAAGAGCGTGTTGGCAAACAGCTCGGCCAGCACCCCCTGCTTGCCCACGGAGATCGCGCCGTTCTTCGAGATGTAGCCAAGCGGCCCGTCCGACAGGAGCACGTCTTTGTGATCGATGAAGAACTGGGCCGCGGCCTCACGCGCGCTCTTGTTCTTCCCGAGCATCGGCAGCGCCGCCTCGAACACCGCGATCGA
>JAYVRT010000984.1:0-3344 GCA_043776025.1 Archangiaceae bacterium
CAACCTGATGCCGGACCCGCTGACGGCGACCTACGTCGTTTCCCACAACTACTTCGAGGACAAGAACACCGCGATCGTCGAGTACGGCTGCCGCCAGGACCCGAAGCACCTTGCGCGGTGGGGGATGAACAACCTCGACACCAACAACGGCAACGACGGCCCCGGCCTCGATTACAGCCGACGGCGTTGCTACGACACCGCGCCGTTCCGCGACACCGCCGACTACGACAAGTCGTTCTACGAGGAGATCTGGAAGGCGCGCGGCGCCTACTTCATGGGCTGCAAGAATCCCCAGGCCGATGATCCCGCCGTCGGCGGCCCGCCCGCGTACATCGGCAAGGACGTGCACAACAAGAAGTACAGCTGCGAGGGCCCGTGAAGACCGCGCTCCTCGCCGCCGTCCTCTGGCTCAGTCCGGCGCTCGCGGAGCAACCGCTCCCCGTCTACCCGGGCACCGTCCACACCCGCATCGGCAACGATCTGCTGATCAGCGGCGAGTACTACCGGATGGCGTACTTCCAGACCGCCGACTCGCCCAGGGCAGTGGCGAAGTACTTCGAGGGCGAGTGGACGAAGGACGGCTACCCGGTCACCCTCAACGGGGACTTCGTCTCCGAGGGCATCGTCTCCGCCTTCTACACGCGCGAGGGCCTGGTCCGGTCGGTGGTGCTGCGGCGGCACGAGGGCAAGACGCTCGGCTTCTGCGTGCTCAAGGACCTGTGGGTGCGCGAGCCGCTGGCGCGGGCGGCGAAGCTGCCGGTGCTCGAGGGGGCGCTGCTGAGCCAGGATGTGGTGCTGCGCGACGAGTCAGGCGGCACCCAGGCGCGCTCGTCGTTGTTCCCCGCCACCGTCGGCGCGGTGCGCGATCGCTTCGCCAAGGCCTTCACCGACTCGGGCTTCGCCTTGATCCGCGAGACCAACGTCAAGCTCGAGGGCGTGCCCCGGCGGGTGATCGAGTTCGCCCGCGGCAAGGAGCAGGCGATCATCGCGCTCGCCGAGATCCAGCCGGGGGTGATCGCCGCGCAGCAGACCTGGGTCGGCAGCGATCGCCCCGACGCGGTGCCCAACGACGAGGCGGTCAAGGCCGCGCGCGCCGCCCACCTGCGGGAAGGCAAATGATCCTCGCGCTGCTCCTCACCGTCGCGCCGGTCAGCCTGGGCTCGCCCGCGCTCAAGGGCCTGACCCAGCCGCTCACCCACGGCCTGGGCGACGCGGCGGTCGGCCAGTGGGCGACCTTCAGGATCGACGGCGGGGGAGATCGGGTGCAGTTCCTCAAGCTCGCCGTGGTCGGCGAAGAGGCCGATCGCGCGGGACGGCCCGCGTACTGGCTCGAGCTGGAGATCGGCCAACACCCGGCGATGCGCGCGCCGCTGATGCAGCTGAGGATGCTCGTCGCCCGGAAAGAGGGAATCACCCGCGAAGGGGTCAGCCGGATCTTCGTCGCCGTCGGCGCCGAGCGGCCCAACGAGCTCGACGACGAGGCGGTCGCCGCGTTCTTCGGCGGGGATCCGAAGAAACCGCCACCTCCACCGGCCCCCGCGCCGATCGCCGGATTGACGACCGCCGTGGGCCAACCGACGCGGCTGGTGACCCTCGCCGGGACCCTCAACGCCACCCCGATCGAGGTCCGCCTGCGCAGCACGATGGTGAAGCGGATCTGGACCAGCGAACAGGTGCCCCTGCTCCACGTCGCCAGGCTCGAGATCCCGGGGATTGCACACACCATCGAGGTGCGAGATTTCGGCATCAATGGCCGGCCGCAGATGGTGCTCCCCGCGCCGGGTACTGCCAAAATCCGGCTGGAAGGGTACGATGAACTCGCAATCGGTTTGCCCGCGTCAGGTCCTTGAGGAGAATGCCATGGCCAAGAAAACCCTGAAGAACCAGAAGCGGCGCCGCGGACAGGCGATGGTCGAGTACTCGATGATCAACTGGCTGTTGATCGTCGGCCTGATTCTCTTCTCGCAGGTGAAGATGATCCCCGGCCCGAAGAGCTTCGGCACGCCGAACCAGAACAAGAACCTGATCGAGCTGTTCCTCGAGGCGTACCAGACCTACTACGACTCGTATTACTTCGTGCTCAACCTGCCTTTCCCGTGAGCCAGTCGCAGGCGCCTGCTGCTTCAGCGGCGTCCGGCCTCGGGCTCCGCGCGTTTCACGCCCTCGTCTTTCTCGGCTTCGGCTCGGCCACCGTGGCGGGGATGCTCACCGAGCTGCGGCAGCTGGGCGAGGGGCTCTTCTACCCCTGGCACTGCGGCACACCGCCGGCGCCGCTGGGCACCGCCGCCGCGCTGGTGGCGATCCTCCTGATGCTCGCGCTCGTCCTCTTCCTCGGGGTCGGGCGCTCCGCCCCGCTGTGGCTGTCGGGGGTGATGCTCGTCTGTCTGTTGGTCTCGATGTTCAGCCAGGACTACCCGTTCACCAGGCGCAGCGCGCCCGGCGCCAACCTGCAGATGTTCGAGGTGGGCAAGCTGCTCCACGAGCAGATGCGCACCACCCTGCAGCGAACCCTGCTCGTCCCCAAGCTCAAGGCCGACTGGGACGCGGCGCTGGCTGCCGCGGTCGGCCACGGGCCGGCGCTCGACTCACCCTACCGCGCCCGCTACTTCGCCCCGGCGCCCTGGCGGATCGTGATGCTGGCGCGCGAGGGCGAGTTCCAGGTCGACGCCCCGCCGGGCAGCTTCCAGATCTTCGTGCCCCCCGATGCGAGCCGGTTCAGCATCTCGATGCTCGGGCTCGATCCCACGCACCAGGTCGTCCGATTGCGCGATGATCTCGGAGAGGTCTTCGAGCTCAAAGGTGTGTTCACACCCGACACCCTTCAATAACTCCTTTTGACAGGTTCGTTCAGCGACAAGTACCATTCGACGCCGTTCCCTAACTCTTCACAACCCTACAGTTCCGTTCGGAGAATCCCCCAATGCTCAAGGGCAAGACTCCTCTCATCGTGGCGCTGGTGCTCGGTCTGTTCGCCGGCATCGTCGCGTACTCCGCGATCAAGAAGAAAGAATCTGATGTCCGCCGCGGATGGAACCTCGTGCCCGTGGTCGTCGCGGCCGTCGACATCTCGGAAGGTACCGTCGTCACCTTCGACATGATCTCGCAGCGCAGCGTGCCTGAGCAGTTCGTCACCTCGTCGGTGGTGAAGCCTGACTCGGCCAGCTACGTCGTGAATCAGAAGGTCCTCGTGCCTGTCCAGGCCGGTGACCCGCTGCTGTGGAGCCAGTTCGAGACCACCAAGGCTGCCGAGCGCCTCTCCACCAAGGTGCAGAAGAAGGCCCGCGCCATCACCATCGAGGCCAAGTCGACCACCGCCGTGGGCGGCTGGGTGCGCCCCAACGATC
>JAYVRT010000985.1:0-3337 GCA_043776025.1 Archangiaceae bacterium
GCTTGTACCACTGTTATCGCGGAGGGTGCCCGATTCGAGGTGTCCGTCGGCGCCCAGTGCCCGTACGATGGGCCGATGGGAATGGGCACTGAGCCAGGGGGCGCCGCCGGGCGGGTGTAGCCTCTGGCGATTCAACCGATGCCCGAGATGCTCGGCCGCTATGAGCTGGAGCGCCGCATCGCCGCGGGTGGAATGGGCGAGGTGCACCTCGCGCGTCAGGCAGGGCCCGGCGGTTTCTCGCGCAAGTGCGTGATCAAGCGGATGCACGCCGCGGTCTCCAGGGATCCGGAGTTCGTGCGGATGTTCCTCGCCGAGGCGCGGGTGACCGCCCACCTCTCTCACCCGAACATCGCCCAGCTCTACGACTTCGGGCAGGCCGACGGCGTCTACTACCTGGCGATCGAGTACGTGCCCGGGGCGAGCCTGCACGCCCTCAACCGCACCTTCCGCGACAGCAACCGGTTCGTCCCCACCGCGGCGAGCTTGAAGATCATCGCCGAGGCTGCGCGCGCCCTCGAGTACGCCCACACCGCGCTCGACGAAGACGGCAAGCCGCTGCGCCTGGTCCACCGCGACGTCAGCCCCGGCAACGTTCTCGTCTCGACCTCCGGAGGAGTGAAGCTGATCGACTTCGGAGTGGCGAAGGTCGCCGCGGCGAGCGTGGTCACGCAGAACGGCGTGGTGAAGGGGAAGATTCAGTACATGGCGCCAGAGCAGGTGATGGGCGAGCCGATCGACGCCCGCACCGACCTCTACTCGCTGGGCCTGGTGCTCTATGAGCTGCTGACGGGTAAGCGCGCGTTCGCGGGGGCGCAGCTGCCGCAGATCGTGGTCGCGGTGGGCCGCAACCAATTCCCCCCGCTCCCCGAAGCGCGCCCGGGCCTCACGCCGGGCCTCTACGCGCTCGCGGCGCGGGCGCTGGCGACGCGGCCAGCCGATCGCTTCGCGTCCGCGGGCCAGTTCGCGGACGCGCTTGACGCCGAGCTCGCCGCGATGCGCGCCGAGGTTCCCCCCGCCCAGATCGCTGCCCTCGCCACCGAGGCGGTCCAGTGGATGGAGAGCCAGAGCGCGCTCGCGGCCGAGACCGCGCCGGGGAAGACCAGCGTGCCCACCACCCGGGAGCGGCCCGGGGTGAAGAGCCCGGTGCCGCTGGGTGATGATCAGGCGCCGACCCAGGAGCGGCCGCTGATCGGCCACGGCGCGCCCACCCTGGAGTTCAAACCACCCGAGGAGGCGACGCTCCCGCCCACCAAGGGCCAGCCGATTCCCCGGCTCGCCACCCCTGCGCCCGGCGCGCCGTCGGCGCTCACCGGGGCCGGCCGCCAGCCCTCGCCAGAGCAACACAAGGTCTCGGACGAGACGGTTCCATTGACCCGCCCCCGGCCCGTCGACCGGCAGGAACTGCCCACCGTCGACGGCCGGAAAGCAGCTCCGCCACCCGCGCCCGCCGCCTCCTCACTGGCGGTGACGCTGCCCGTCGGCTCGGCGTCGATGGTGACCGTGCAGACCGTGCCACCCCAGACGCCCATGGCCGGGCTCGCTGGGCGCATGGGACCGATTCCCACCGAAGCGCTGGCGAAGAGCGCCGCGCCCACCGCGCCCCATGCCACGGAGGCGGCCGCCGCGCCGACGGCGCCCTACGTCGCCCTGCCGCCGCCCCCCGCGGCGCCTTACGCGGGCCGCGACATCGAGCTCTCCGACGAGACGGTCTCCATCGTGCGGCCCCTGCTGATCACCTCTGAAGGCCGCGCCCTGCCGGTGGCCGCCCCGAGGAAGTCGCGCGGCGCACTGCTGGCGATCGCGATCGTCACCTTCGCGCTCGCCGGGGTGGCGGCGCTGTGGATGTCGCGCAGGAGTGCCGCCCCGCCGCCTCCACCGCCGGTCGAAACGGCGCCACCGCCCACGTCGGCGCCACCGGCGCCGGAGCACTGACGGCAGGTCACCGCCCTTGAGCCGGTGCTTCAAGCACTGTTATCCGTGCGCCCATGCGCCGGATCCCGTTCGCCCTCGCCGCCCTCGCCGTCGCCTGCACTCCCGACATTCCGCGCGACGCGCCGCCGAACCGGGTGATCGCCCTGTTCGATCCGGCTGCGGCGACGCCGGTGGTGCCGCTGCCCAACGACCTCGCGGTGGATCCGGCGACCGGGCTGCTGCAGCTCCCCGACGCCCCCGACTCGAGCGCCGCCCAGCTGGAGTTCAACGCCTACCTGCGGACCCTCGACGGCTTTCCGACCGCCGCGCCGGCGACGATCACCTTCAGTGGCTCTCTGAGCACCGCCACCGTCGCGCCCGCGGCGATTCGGGTGCTCGACATCACCCCGGGGCTGGCGATCACCGAGCTGCCCAACGTCGGCGTCACCGGGTCAGAGGCGCTCAACGCGCTGACGATCACCGCGAAGCTCGAGCGCGCGCACCGCTACTTCGTCGCCGTGCTCGGCAGCGGCGCGACCGGTGGCCTCAAGGGCGCGGGCGGCGAAGAGGTGATCGGCTCCGCGGCGTTCGCGCTGGTCCGCGCCCGCAAGTCGCTCACCACCTGCCTCGACCTGACCAGCGCCACCTGCCGCAGCAGCAGCGCGCTGCTGCGCACCGCCGACCAGGCGATCACCCTCGAGCGCGCCCGCCGCCAGCTCCAGAGCGGCCTCGAATACCTCGAGGCAAAGGGCTTCCAGCGCGAGGGCCTCGCCGCGGCCTGGAGCTTCACCACCGTCTCGCAGCCGCTGGTCACCTTCGATCCCGCCAACGCCGTGGTGCCGTTTCCCAATGAGTTGCTGATGAAGGACGGAAAGGTGAACCTCCCCGCCGACCCGAAGGACGACGCGCTCGCCGTCGGCCTCAAGGCCCAGTTCAACACCCTCGACGGCTTCTCGACCTCGGCCTCGCTCACCACCGAGACCTCGGACACCGCCGGCGCCGCCGAGCTCCGGCTCGACGCAGCCACGCTGACCCCGGCGCAGTTCCGGTTCATCAACCTCGACAACCCGTCGGAGACGGTGCCGTTCACGCTCGCCTGCCGGTCGTGCGGCAAGCAAGGCACGGCGCCGGGCACCGAGCCGGACCAGGTGGCGCTCACGCCGAGCAAGCCGCTGCGCTCGCACGCCCGCTACGCGGTGCTCTGGCTGCGGGGCGCGAAGTCGCTCGATGGCCGGGAGCTCAACGCCAACACGCTCTTCGCCCTCGCCCGCGGGAAGGGGAGCCTGTTCGAGAACAACCACTCGACCGTGTCCGCGGTGGACGGCCTCACTTCCCTGCTCGTCGACGGCCTGCGGCTGAAGCTCGCCCCCGCGCTGGTCGCGGCCGACGCCGCTGGAATTCCGCGCTCCGAGGTGATGCTCGCCTG
>JAYVRT010000986.1:0-3336 GCA_043776025.1 Archangiaceae bacterium
CGTGCCGCGGCTTCGTTCAACCCAACGTTTGCGCGGCGATCACCGCCACCGTAAAGCTCACCTCGACGCGTGCCGCGCAAACGCCTATTGGTTAGGAGACCTGACGTGCCCGAGCATCCCGAGCCCAAAGTGGTGGTGCCAGGCCGCCTGGCGAAAGGACTGCGGGTGCTCGCGCTGGTGATCGTCGTCGGCGGGGTGGCGGGCCTGTTCGCCTCCGGCGCGCTCGCCGGCTTCTCCCTCGAGCGGGCCACCGAGTTGGTGCGATCTTTTGGCGCCTGGGGCTTCCTCGTCTACCTGCTCGCCTTCAGCTTCATCCAGCCGATCGGCGTCACCGGCCACGTCTTCACCATCGCCGCCGCGCTGATCTGGCCGGTATGGATCGCGCTGCCATTGGCGCTGGCGGGAGCGCTCGGCTCGTCGCTGGTGAATCTCGCGTTCGTCCGCCACGTCGCCTTCGACTGGGTCCACGCCCGCATTCCCGCCCGGCTGCTGCGGTACGAGCGCTGGGTCGTCGAGCGGGGGCTGTGGGGAGTGATCGCCTTTCGCGGCCTCACCTTCACCTTGCATCCGGCGCAGCTGCTGATCGGCATCCTTCGGATCCCGCTTCCCCGAATGATCCTCGGGACGTTGATCGGCTTCCTCCCCCACGTCGCGGTCGACGTCGTGCTCGGGGGGCGCGTCGCCCACTGGCTCGCGGGAGTCCTCGGCATCGACTGAGCTGCGCGGCTAGGCTGCGCGCCCGAGCCCCTCGATGACGCAGCCATCCTCCTGCCCAGACTGCCGGCATGGCCTCCCCCTGCCTCCCCGCCACCGGGTCGAGGAGTGCGGCTCATGTGGGCGGACCTACCTCGTTCAACTGAAGCTCCCCGCGGCGAGTCCGGAGAGGACGCTCTCGAGCGAGACCAGCCTTCCCGGAAGGACGCTGCCCCCTGCCGACCATACCGTCGCCGACGACGAAGACACGCCACCTCTCGGCCGGCCTGCGGTGGCGCGCCGGGTCGCCCCCGCCCGGCGGGCTGCGACGCGGAATCAACGGCACCCGCAAGTGGCTCCGTCGCAGGTGCCCCAGTCGGCGCTCAAGCCGGGGGCGATGCTCGGTGGATACCAGCTTGTGGCCCGCATCGGAGCCGGAGGGATGGGCACCGTCTGGCTTGCGCGGCAGCTTTCGCTCGACCGCAACGTCGCGGTGAAGATCCTCCGGCCGGCGCTGGCGAAGAACCCTGCCTTCGTCGTCCAGTTCGCCCAAGAGGCGCTCGCCTCCGCCCAGTTGGTGCATCACAACATCGCGCAGATCTACGACACTGGCACCGAGGGCAAGGTCCACTATTTCAGCATGGAGTACGTCGAGGGCGAGTCGCTGTCGGCGATGCAGCGCCGCGAGGGCAAGCTCGATTCCGAGGTGGCCGCCGGGTACATGCTTCAGGCGGCGCGGGGCCTGAAGTTCGCGCACGCTCGCGCGCTGATCCACCGCGACATCAAGCCAGAGAACCTCCTCATCAACCGCGACGGGATCGTCAAGGTCGCGGACCTCGGCCTGGTCAAGCGCGCCACTCGCGAGGCGGCCTCGCTGGTGAAGAAGCCGGCAAAGGCCCTCGGGTTGGGCGCGGACGAGCCCGACAATCTCGAGGACGCCCTCGGCACACCCCAGTTCATGGCGCCCGAGCAAGCCACGGACGCGGCGGGAATCGACGCGCGCGCCGACATCTACTCGCTCGGTTGTACGATCTACAGCCTGCTCACCGGCAGGCCGCCGTTTGACGGCGACTCCTCGGTGGCGGTGATGACCCAGCACTTCTTCGAGGCCCCGGTCGCTCCGGAGCAGCACAACCGGCGGGTGCCGCCCGCGCTGTCGGCGATCGTCCTCAAGATGCTCGCGAAGAAGCCCGAGCAGCGGCACCAGACGATGGACGAGGTGATCACCGCGCTCGAGGAGTTCCTCGGGGTGGACGGCTCGGCGGTCTTCTCTCCGCGCGAAGAGCACGCGTCGCTGCTCGAGCGCGCGGTGGAGGACTTCAACGGCGCGACGTGGGGCCTGCGGAGGCGGCTGGCGATTGCCGTGTTCTTCGCGCTCGCCGCAGCGGCGACCGCCGGAGCCTCGTGGTTCCACAGCCCCCGGGTGGCAATCGCGGCGGCCGTCGGCGCTGTGGCGATCGCTGCCACCTCGCTGATCGTCAACGCTTTCGCCCAACGGGCGCCGTTGCTCCTCCAGCTGCGGCACCTGGTACTCGGCGCCCCGCCGGGGTTGTGGTTGCTCGGCGTCCTCGCTGCGTCAATCAGCCTCGGAGTGCTCGCGTGGTACGGGCTGCTGCGCAACGCGGTCGCGCTCGTAGGCCTGTCGGCGGTCCTCGCGATCGTCTTCTACCTGCTGTTCGATCGCCGGCTGGCGCGGGAGCGCAGGTCGCCGCTCGAGGCCGTGGAGCAGATGCTCAAGTCGATGCGGCTCAAGGGCCTGGAGGAGATGGCCCTGCGGCAGTTCGTCTGCAAGTACAGCGGAGAGGACTGGGAGCCGTTCTACGAGGCGCTGTTCGGCTACGACGCGAAGCTGCTCGCCCGCGCCCGCTGGGGCCGCGACGAGAAGGAACTCCCCCGCAAACGCCGCGGCGTCTGGAGGGATCCCCTGGTGCGTTGGGTCAACCGCCGCCTCGCGAGGCGCCAGCAACTGAAGGACCAGCGCCACCTCGAGCGTCTGGAGCGCGATCGCGGCGCCACCACCTGAGGCGCCTTCTCGTTGCGCCCCAGGCGCGCGTGGGGTCTGGTCCCTTCAGTTCAACCCGGAGGAAAGCGATGCGGCTGGCGATGATCGCGGTGTGCGTGTTGAGCAGCGTGGCGCTGGGGCAGGCGAAAGGAACAGGCGAGGCGGAGAAGGCGGCAGAGGCGAGCGCCGAAGCCTGGCTGAAGCTGGTCGACACCGGAAAGTACGCGGAGAGCTGCGCCGAGGCGTCCGCGGTCTTCAAGGCGGCGGTGACCGTCGACGAGTGGAAGACGAAGATCGGCGACGTGCGCAGCCCGCCGCCACCTGCCGGCCCGGGCAAGGTGCTCGCGCGGAAACTCCGGTCGAAGACCTACGCTGAGAAGCTGCCGGGCGCGCCCGAGGGCAAGTACGTAGTCATCCTCTACGACACGAAGTTCGAGCGGAAGGGCGAGTCGATCGAGACGATCACCCCGATGCTCGACAAGGACGGGAAGTGGCGGGTGTCGGGCTACTACCTCAAGTAGGCGAGCGCCGAAGCCCAGCGAAAGTCGACGGAGCCGCAGGCCTCGCAGGCGCCGGCGCTGACCGCGTTGATCTGCCCGCAGATGCGGCAGCTGATCTGGGTGGTGCTGGCGGGGCCGAAG
>JAYVRT010000987.1:0-11503 GCA_043776025.1 Archangiaceae bacterium
GGCAGGGTGACGCACCTCGGCGCGGCGCTCGCCCTTCTGCTCGGGCTCGGCGTCGAGCACCGCGGGCACCTGCGGGCCGGCCTTGATCGCCCCGTAGTATTTCTTGAAAAGCTTCAGCGCCGCCTTGGGATCAAAGTCGCCCGCCAGGTACACGGTGGCGTTGTTGGGGGCGTAGTAGGCGCGGAAATAGTCGAGGCAATCCTCGCGCCTGATCGCCTCGATGTCCTTCATCCAGCCGATCACCGGCCAGCGGTAGGGGTGGGCCTTGTAGACGAGGCAGGACAACTCCTCGTCCATCATCCCGGCGATCTCGTTGTCGACCCGCAGCCTTCGCTCCTCGATCACCACCTGGCGCTCGCTGGCGAGCATCTTCGGGGTGACCGCGAGCGACCGCATTCGATCGGACTCGAGGTCGACGACGCGCTCGAGCGCCTCGGCCATGAAGTCCTCGTAATAAACGGTGAGATCATTCGAGGTGTACGCGTTGGACGAGCCGCCGTTGCTCTCCAGCACCTTGTCGAACTCGCCGGGGCCGTAGCGCTTCGCCCCGTTGAACATCATGTGCTCGAAGAGGTGGCTGATGCCGGTGATCCCCGGGCGCTCGTTGCGCGAGCCCACCCGGAAGAACGTGTAGAAGGTGCAGGTCGGCACCGCGTCGGACGGCAACAGGCGGATCTTCAGCCCGTTCGGCAGCTTCGCCTCGATCACCGTCTTCGCGATCGCCTCGAGCGCCGGCAGCAGGGGGGTCTTCTTCATGGCGTTTCCTTTTCGGCGTGACGATTGAAGAACTCGAGCACCGGCGTCCACACCTCGGTGGGCGCGCGTTCTCCAATCACGAGATCCATATGACCGTACTCGGCAACCGTCCCGTTCGCCCGGGAGATCAGCAGCCATTCTTTCGGCCCGCCGAGGGCCCGGTAGGCGTCGTAGACAGCAGGGGACAGCGCCACCCGGTCGAGCCGGCCCGCTACCACCAGCACCGGCGTGGTCACCTGGTGCAGGCCTTCGCGAAAATTCCGGGTGCCGTCGGCGGAGGTGAAGTCCCCGGTGGCGATGATCGACACCAGCTGGCCGGCGACTGCTCCGCTCACCGGCGCGGTGCCGTAGGCCATCAGGCGCTTCCACGCTTCCAGCTCGGTGTTGCCAGGGATGTAGAAGAAGCGTTGAAACGGCCCGTCGTCGATCAGCCCCTGAAAGGGCGCCGCCAGCCAGGCCCCGGTCGACGAGGGGACCATCCACGAACCGGGGATGAATTTCGCCCCCTTCTCCAGCACGCCTTCGAAGCCGGTGCCCAGATCGAGCCGCGACGGCGAGCCGAGCGTCGCGGCGGCGTGGATCCCCTTCCCGCCCTGCGAGAGGTAGGCGTAGGCCAACATGCCCCCCATGCTGTGGCCGACGTAGTCGACCGAGTCGGCGCCGGTGAGCTTCTGAACCAGGGCGATCACCGCCGGAAGGTCCTGCTCCCAGTAGGCGTCGAAGTTGAAGCCCGGCTTGCGGCCGAACTCGGCATTGGCGGTGTCCGAATCGCCGGCGCTGCGCAGCGACACCGTCCAGGCCTCCCGGCCGTGGGCGGCGAACCAGCGCGCCATGCTGTGGCGGTCGTCGAGATCCATGTTCCGCGCGTTGGCGGAGATCCCCGGAACCATCACCACCGGCCGCCCAGTGGGGATCCCGACGGGGCGGTAGCGGACGAGCGCGATCTCCCAACCGTCCCGGGTCACCGCGCGGTGCGGCTCGGCTTCCTTCGGCAGCGGCACATAGCGGACGCAGCCTGCGGACAACAGCAGCAGCAGCCAGGCCCTCATGGCCCGGGCTCCAGGTTCAAGAAGGCGAGCGCGGGGGTGAAGACGTCCTTCGGCGCGCCCTGCCCTGCGACGAGCGACAGGTGGCTGTAGTCCTCGGAGACGGGCTCGAACTTGCTGAAGGTCCGCACCCGCACCTTCGCCGTCGAGACCTCGCGCAGAGTCCCGCACAGCTCGGGGTTGGCCCAGCCGTCGGCGAGCGCGAGGAACTGCAGCGTCGGGCGGTCGTAGCGGCGCAGGCGGCCGGCCACGGTGTCTCCCTCGCCGAGCGCCAGGTCGCCCGAGCGCATCCACTGCAACAGTTCGGCGGAAGCCCTCGCGCCAAGATCGGAGAAGGCCGCGGCGCGCAAGCCAGACAGCTGCGCGGAAGAGATCCGCGCGCCGAGCGCGAAGAGCAGCTCGAACGTCGTCGCCCCTTCGGCGTCGTTGCCGAGGTTGCCGATCTTTCCCCCGCCGGCCAACACCTGCTCTGCAGTCTTGCTCGGCACCGCGAACTCCGCCGGGGTGTTGAGCGACACCACCCGCGCCGCGCGCCCCTTGAGCTCCTTGACCGAGGCCGCCAACGCCAGCGTCCCCGCCCAGCCGTGGGCGACGAGATCGAACTGCATCTCGGGGATCGCCGCGGCGACCGCCGGGAGATCCTTCGTCACCAGGTCGGCGAGGCCGAAGCCGCCGCCCGCGGCCCTTCCCTGCCCGCGCAGCTCGGCGAGGTAGACGCGGCGCCCCCGCAGCGCGAGCCACCGCGCCAGGCCTTCGCCATGGAAGTCGAAGAGCGCCCGCCCCAGGCCGAGATCGCCGACCAGCAGCACCGGCCGAGGTCCGGCGATCTTCCCCGGAGGGTCGTAGCGGTAGAGCGCGAGCGCGACGCCGTCGGCTGCGATCACCTTGCGGTGGGAGACGACGATCTCATCGCCGCCGGTAGCGGCCAGCGCCAGGCACAGCACCAGGCCGATCACAACTCGACGATCCCCGCCTTGAGCGCCATCACCACCGCCTCGACGTGGGAGTTGACGCCCATCTTCCGGTAGACGTGCGACAGGTGGGTCCGCACCGTGCGGCGCTCGAGCGTCATCACGCTGCCAACCTCGGCGTTGCTCAGGCCCTTGGCGACGTACCTCAGCACGTCGAACTCGAGCGGGGTCAGGTTCCAGGGGTTGCTCACGGCCGCCGGCTTCGCTTGCACCGACTGGAAGTAGTTCCAGAAGCGCTTGGCGATCACCGCTTCGATCACCGTCCCGCCTTCGATCACCTCTTTTATCCCCGAGCGAATCTTCTCCGGCCCGACCCGCTTCACCAGGTAGCCCGAAGCCCCCGCCTGAATCGCCTCGTAGACCTTCTGCTCGTTGTCGAAGGAGGTCAGGATCAGCACCTCGACCTCGGGAGCCCGGCGCTTGACCCGCTTGGTGACCTCGATGCCGTCGATGCCCGGCAGCTCGAGATCGAGCAGCAGCAACTGGGGCCGAAGCTGCACCACCTGCTCGACCCCGCTCTCGCCTTCCTGGGCGCTGCCGACGACCTGCAGCTCGGGGAAGGTGGCGAGCACCTTGAGCAGGTTCTTCAGCAGCGCCGGCTGGTCTTCGACGACGAAGATCCGGGTGACCTCGTCACTCATGTCTTCACCTCGGCCTCAGAAAAGCCTCGAGCTTGGTGTTGGCGCCGGCCACGAATCTCAGCTTGTGCTCCTCTTTGACACCAGTCTTGGTGTCGGTGATCAACACCGTGTGCGGCCCGGGGGTGACCGCCACCGAGTTGAGCGTACACAGCCGCTGTCCGTCGAGGTCGACTTTGATCGGCGACTTGAACGCCACCGTCAGCAGGGCAGCGCCTTTCTTCGAGGGCGCGTCGTAGCAATCGGGGCGGGGGCCGGGCGGCAGCACCGGGCGCGGCGGCGGGTTCGCGCGCTCGATCGGCCGATCGACGGGGCGATCGACCGGGCGGTCGGCGAGGCGAGGCGGGGGCGGCGGCGGCTCCACGGGGCGGCGCACCTGGCCGCCGATCATCCCCTGCCCCCGCAACCAGACGGTGACGCCAAAGATCAGGAAGCCGACGATCATGAACGAGCCGGCGAGGGCCATCATCCGGGCCTGGCGCTGGCGGGTCGAGGCGAGGCTGCGCTCTTCGGTGATCATCCGCCGCAGCTTCCCATCGGAGTCGCGCACCAGCGGCTGGTCGAGCGGCTGGCTGTCACCGGGCGTGGCGGCGTAGCTGGGGATCTCCACCAGCGTCGCCGGGGGCGGCTTCCTCGGCGCCGTGGCGATCGGAAGGGTGTCGTCGACCAGCGCCGCGACGGTCGGGTCGGTGCGGTCAGTCGGCTCAAAGTCCTGGGCCATTCGCATCCGCTTCTGCACCGCGACCGCGTTGGCCTGCGCGCCCTCGGTGGCCTTGCGGGCGACCGGCGCGGCCGAGGGGGGCGCATCCCACGACAGCTCCGAGCGGTCGCGCGCCTGGGGGACCTCGATCGTCTCCCGGCGATCGGGCTGCACCGAGGCCTGAAGCTCGCTTTCGGCGAACACCGGGAGCCCGACGTTGGTCTCGGCGAACTCCGACACCTCGCCGCCGGAGAAGGCCTTACGGGCCGCCAGCACCAGCGAGCGTTCGTCGGTCTGTTCGAGCTCGGCGCCGTCGACCTCCTTGAGCGCGAACGGGTCGTCGAACGGCACCGGCCCCATCGCGTCGGGGTTCACCTCCCGGGGGAAGAGCTCCTGGGTGAAGCGCCGGAGATCTTCCTTCTGCGGCAGCCCCCCGTTGTTGGAGAGGAAGTCGCGCAGGGCGCCGGCGAAGTCCGCGCAGCTCTTGAACCGCCGGGTGGGGGCGTAGTCGATCGCCCGCAGCACGATCGGGTCGAGCCGGGAATTGATCCGCCGATCGAGCCGGGAAGGCGGCGGCACGTTCTCCCGCCGGGTGCTCACCGTCGCCTGGGCGCCCTTGCCGGGCTCGCGCAGGGTGAGCAGCTCGTAGGTGATCGCCCCCAGCGAGTAGAGGTCACTTTGAATGCTGAAGGTCTCCGCCTGGGCCAGCTCGGGCGCGCGGTAGTTGTTGCGGCCGCGGGCGCCGAAGGTCTTGCGCAGCGCCGGCGCGGCGTTGAGCGCCTGCAGCGCCCCGAAGTCGCAGACCGCGGGCCGCCCCTCGGCGGTGAGCATCACATTGCCAGGCGTGAGCGCTCCGTGGATCACGCCCGCCAGGTGGGCCTGGTGCACCAGCTCGAGCAGGTCGATCACCCAGGTGAGCGCGAGCGCGGGCGCCAGCAGCACCTCCTTGGTGTTGAGCCGCTGCAGCGCGGTGCCGAGGTTGAAGCGGCCGGTGTCTTCGCGCACCACCGCCAGCCGGTGCCGGACCAGGCCGATCTCCAGCACGTGCGAGACGCCGGGGTGATCGACGCCGTTGAGCAGCCGCGCGGTCTCCGCCACCGCCTGGGCGTAGCCGACGTCGGAGGTGCGGGGGTGAAAGAGCTTGATCACCACCGGGGAGGCCCCGGCGCGCTGCGCGCGATAAAGTTCGGCGAGCTCTCCGGTCTCGAGGCGCCCGGTGAGGGTGTACTGCTGGATCAATGATCAGCCATCCGGTCGTTTCCCTAGTAGCGGGGGAACGTACCGGCAACGGCGGCGAACTGGAACCCGCACCACACGCAGCTCTCTCCCCGGCGGCCGGCGGGCAGCTCGAGGGTGCAGCCGGGGCAGCGGACCCTGGGGCGGCTTCTCCGGGCGACCGCGCCGCGGGCCCGGGCCTCTTCTTGCGGGCGGCGCCCCTGCACCAGGCCGGTGCGCACCCGGGCCTCGAGGATCTTCACCCGCGTCTCGAGCTCGTCAATCCGGGCCAGCAGCTTCGCTTTCTCGAGATTGGACGCGTCGGAAGATCGTTTGGGGCGGCCAGCCATGCTTAAAGTGCAGGCTGCCACTGATCGGTGGATAAGGGAAAATCTTGGAACCACTCCACGGAAGCGTTCTGGGGCCGGTAAATCGGGCCCGCGCAGAGGAAGCCGCCCGCAAGGCGCGGAGCATCCTCATCGACGAGCAGCTCAAGGCGCTGATCGGCCGCCCCGACCGGGTGCCGGTTCCCCGCTCGCGGCAGATGTACGTCAACCGCAACCTGAGGATGTCCAACGTCTCGGCCGTCGGCTTCGACATGGACTACACGCTGGCGATCTACCACCTGCGCCGCATCGAGCAGCTGTCGTTCGAGATGACGGTGGCGAAGCTGATCGCCTCGTTCGGGTATTCCGAGGAGCTGAGCCAGATCAAGTACGACCACTCGTTCGTGATGCGCGGGCTGTTCGTCGACAAGGTGCACGGCAACCTGCTCAAAATCGATCGCTACGGCTACGTCGGCCGCGCGTACCACGGGCGGGAAGAGCTGACCGACGAGCTGCGGCACAAGCTCTACCGCAACGAGCGGATCCGGCTGAAGAGCCCCGAGTACGCGTGGATCGACACGCTCTTCGCGCTGCCCGAGGCCTGCCTCTTCGCCGACGCGATCGAGCTGTTCGAGCGTAAGCAGGGAAAGAAGGTCGACTACGCCAAGCTCTACGACGACATCCGCGAGGCGATCGACACCGTCCACCGCGACAACTCGCTCAAAGAGGTGATTCGCCGGGACATCGGCCGCTTCATCTACAAAGACCCCGAGCTGGGGCCGGCGCTCCACAAGCTGCGCTCGGGCGGGAAGAAGCTGTTCATCCTCACCAACTCACTGTGGGACTACACCGACGCGGTGATGGGCTACCTGCTCGATCACGTCGTCCCCGAGTACCCGACCTGGCGCAACTACTTCGACGTGGTGGTGACCGGGGCGAGCAAGCCCGGCTTCTTCGCCGAGGGCAAACCCTTCCTCGAGATCGACTCCACCCTGCCCCAGCAGAACAAGGTGCTCGGCGAGGCCTCGGTGCTCGAGCGGGGCAAGGTCTACCAGGGCGGTAACCTCGCCGGCTTCGAACGGATGACGGGGCTGGCGGGCGAGTCGGTGCTCTACGTCGGCGACCACATCTACGGAGACATCTTGCGGTCGAAGAAGACCTCGATGTGGCGCACCTGCATGGTGGTCCAGGAGATCGAGGACGAGATCCTCTACACCGAGGCCAGGCAGGAAGAGATCGATCACCTCGCCGAGCTCGAGCGGCTGCTGCCCCAGGTGGACGACGAGATCTCCGCGCACAAGGCCCACCTCAACTCGATCGAGAAGAAGCTCGAGAAAGACGTCACCCTCGATGCCGCCCACCGCGCCGCGATGGAGCTCGAACGGAAGAAGGTCAAGGGTGAGCTCGACAAGCTGCGCAAGACCTACAAGGAATCGACCGAGCTGGCGGCGACGCTGGAACGTGACGTCGAGCTCGGCTTCAACCCCTTCTGGGGCCTGCTGTTCAAAGAGGGAAACGAGAACTCGCGCTTCGGAGAGCAGGTCGAGCAGTACGCGTGCGTCTACACCAGCCGGGTCAGCAACTTCGGGTTCTACTCGCCGATGCAGTACTTCCGTTCGCCCCGGGAGCTGATGCCCCACGAGCAGGCCGGCGCTCTGACCTCGAAGCTGTCGATCCTCGGCGATCCCGAAGGGCTCCCCCGCGGAACCAACCGCGCCGAGTAGCCGTCTGGCTGTATGATGTTCAGCTCAAACCTCAACTGCCTGACCGTGGTGGCCGCTTGCTTGTTCGCAACTGCATGACGTCGAGCCCGATCACCATCCGAGCGAACGAGACGCTCAACGACGCCCGCGAGCTGATGGCGATGAAGCGGATCCGCCACCTGCCGGTGGTCGACCCCACGGGCACGCTGATCGCCCTCGTCACCGATCGCGACCTGCGGGTCGCCTCGCCGTCCCCGCTGCTGCCTGGAAAACCCGGAGACGCAGGGGCGATGGACAAGCTCACCGTCGAGCGGATCATGGTCCGCGCTCCGTGCACCATCGGGCCGCAGCAGCCGATCGAGGACGCCCTCAAGCTGCTGATCGAGAAGAAGTACGGCGCGCTGCCGGTGGTCGAGAAGGGAAAGCTGGTGGGGATCCTCACCCCGATCGACGTGATGCGGGCCTGGGCGCGCCGCGGGACCTGAAGCCAGGGCGGCGGTCGCGCGTTGAAGCGCCTCCCGTCGAGGCGATCCCCAAACCGACGAGATTAGCAACGCTTATGCGTGCATATGTCGTCATTGCGACTACTGCTTGTCGCGGTGAAGCGAATGCGTCAGCGTCGCGGCAGAAGTTCGGTGGGGTGGGTGGATCTGCAGCCGCTGGAATAAGGGAGACCGCTTCGAATGGGCGCGCGGCTGCACTTCTCCTGGGTGGCGGCGGCGCTCTTCGTCTCGGCCTGCCAGTGCGCCACCGGGATCATCGGGCCCGACGAGGATGCGGGCGTCGACGCCGGAGAACCGCCGGACGCGGGAACCCCCGAGGTCGATGCGGGCGTCGATGCCGGCCAGCCTGACGCCGGGCCGCAGACCTGCCACAGCTGCCACGGCACCGCCCTGAGCGACGCTCCCCCGCGAGACACGCTCGGGCGCACCGAGCGTGGCCTGCCGTCGGTGGGAGCCCACGCCTCGCACGTCGGCGCCTCGAACTGGCACCGGGACGTGCGCTGCGACGACTGCCACCTCGTCCCTGCCACCGTCGAGGCGCCGGGGCACATCGACCCTTCGCCCGCCGAGGTCGTCTGGGGCCCGATCTCCAACTCCGACGGGGTCAGCTCGGCGTACGACGGGGTCGGCTGCACCACCTACTGCCATGGTCCGTCGCTGACAGGCGGGGCCACCGCTCGCCCCGACTGGACGCGCAGCGACGTCTCGCAGGTCTACTGCGGCGACTGCCACGGGATCCCGCCGCCGTTCCCCCACCCCCAGAACGTCGGCAGCAACTGCGGGCGTTGTCACCCTGACGCGCGGCCCGGGCTGGGCTTCTCGCAGCCGCAGCGCCACATCGACGGCGTGCTCGACCTGTCGGTCGACTGCATCACCTGCCATGGCAGCGGCGCCAACCCGGCCCCTCCGATGGACACCCAGGGCCAGACGAGCACCTCCCTGCGCACGGTCGGCGCCCACCGCGCCCACCTGGGCCCCTCGAACTGGCACATGGAGTTCCTCTGCAACGACTGCCACCGCGTGCCCCAGCGGTACGACGACCCGGGGCACATCGACCCCGCACCGGCCGAGCTGACCTGGAGCAGCCACGCGACCGCGAAGGGCGCCTCGCCGACCTGGTCCGGCGCCACCTGCAGCGGGGTGTACTGCCACGGGGCGACGATCGCCGGCGGCTCGAACAAGACGCCCACCTGGACCGCGGTCGGCGCCGGCGAGGCGGCCTGCGGCACCTGCCACAGCCTGCCGCCGACGAGCATCCCCCACACGCCGGCGATGACCCTCGTCCAATGCGGCACGTGTCATGCGGCGGTGATCAACACCAGCGTCCAGTGGGTCGCGCCCGAGCTGCACATCAACGGGTTGATCGAGGTCTCGGGCGGGGCGTGCGGGACCTGTCATGACCTGCCGCCGCAGACCGGCGCCCACCTCAAGCACGCGGGCCTCTCGCCCGCGGTCTACGGCGGGCTCTCCACCGCGGCGAACCTCGCCAACCCCACCGGCTACGCCTTCGGCTGTGCCTACTGCCACCCGATTGATCCGGCGAAGCACGCCAACGGGGGCCTGGCGGAGGTCGAGCTCTACAACCCCAACGCCCCGGTCGGCTCGCTGAAGCGGAGGTCGCCCGCGGCGACGTACACGCCGGGCGCGACCGTGCTGATCGACAACAAGGGCCGGCAGTACACCCAGGGCACCTGCGCGAACGTCTACTGCCACTCGGGCCCCAGCTACTCGACTCCGGCCGGAGTCCCCACGCCCGGGGTCGACTTCGCGTTCACCGGCTACCCGATCGCCTACCCGGCCTTCCTCGTCGACATCGGCCGCTCCTACCAGACCGCCGCCTGGGGCGGAGCCCCGCTGCCGTGCAGCGGCTGCCACGGCTTCCCGCTGCGGACCCAGGCCCCGGCGGTCGCGGCGATGGCCGGCCAGAGCCACAGCTGGATCGACGCCGACGGCCAGGAGAGCGGCCACGGCTGGAACCACGGCTTTGCTCCCCTTGCCTGCACCACCTGTCACAACCAGACCGTCACCGCGCAGAACGTCACCGCCCGGGGCGCGGCAAACGTCTCGGTCTACACCGGGGTGCCGATCACGGGCTTCGCCTTCCACGTCAACGGATTGCCCGACGTCGTCTTCGACAAGGTCCGGCCCCAGCCGTACTCGACGCCGGTGCTGCTCACCAACGCCAGCTATGCCCAGGCGACGCAGACCTGCAGCAACGTCGCCTGTCACCGCAGCCAGACCGCGATCAAACACGGCAACCCCTACCGAGGCACGACGCTTACTTCCGAATGCAACGCCTGCCATCAATACTGAGCGCCTGCGTCGGGCTCATCGCGTCATCGGCCCTCGCCGGGCCGAACGACGTCGTCTATCAACAGACGCGCCACGGCAGCGCCGACGCGGGGGTCTTCCTCGACGCGACCGTGCCCCGGGGCCACTGCCGGCAGTGCCACGACACCCGGACGTTGCCCCAGCCGCAACCCCACCAGCTGTTCCGCGCCAACGACAACCCGCTGTGCTTCACCTGCCACACCACCGGCGATGGCTTCGCGTTCCAGGGCCCCAGCGCGTTCAACGCGACAGCGCACTGGACCTCGATGACGATGCTCTGGCCCGGCCCGACGCCGCCGGCCCGCCCCGCGGCCGACGTCGGCAAGTGCCTCAACTGCCACACCCCCCACGGCTCACGCGACGGGCAGGGGCTGGTGCCGGTGCAGGGCTTCACCCGCGAAGAGACGCTGTGCCTGGCCTGCCATGACGCCTCGGGTCCGGCGACGACCAACCTCGCCGCCGAGGTGAGCAAGGCCTCGGCCCACCCCGTGGTGGGCGTCGTCGGGGTGCACGACGCCCGCGAGGGAGCGGCCCCGGCGGCCTACGGCACCGGCAAGCGCCACGCGGAGTGCGTCGACTGCCACAACCCGCACGCCGCCAATGACACCGCGAAGCTCGCGGGCGTGATCCGCATCGGCGTCACCAACGGCGCCGCGGGCACGGCTCCGGCTTACCTGGTGCGTCCGGCGAGCGATCTCTCGGCGGTCAAGGAGTACGAGCTGTGCTTCAAGTGCCACTCCTCCTGGACGACCCGGCCGGTGGGCCAGGATGACCTCGCGCTGGTCCTCAACCCCGCCAACGAGTCCTTCCACCCGATCGAAGGGCCCGGCAAAGGGGCCTCGACGCAGCTGGCCGCGAGCCTCGCCGGCGGCACCGGGCTCCCCCACTTGACCACCACCGACACCATCACCTGCTCCGACTGCCACAACTCCGAGGCGCTGCCGCTGACGGTGTCGAAGGCGTCGACCTACCTGGGCAGCGTGCCCTCGGGCCCGCATGGATCGAACGCCAGCGCCGGCAACGCGACGCTCTCCGCCGCGATTCTTCGCGCCAGCTACCGCGTCAGCCCGAAGACCGGCGGGGGCTTCGTCGTCTCCGAGGCGCGGCTGTGCCTCATCTGCCACGCCCAGGCGCCGTTCGCGGACGCGAGCAAGAACACCCGCGCCGACACCCGCTTCTCGCTGCATGGCTTCCACCTCGACAAGGGGCTGCTGTGCGCCGAGTGCCACGCCGACTCCCACGGCACCCGGCAGGCGCCCTACTCGACCAACCGCACCTACGGGCGCCTGGTCGGCTTCGCCTCCAGCGTCCTCG
>JAYVRT010000988.1:0-3328 GCA_043776025.1 Archangiaceae bacterium
CCCAGCTGCTCTTCACCACGCTCTTCGCGCTGCTGTTTCCCCGCCCGCTCGCCATCTTGCCGCCGCTGCTCGCGCTGCTCATCACCACCCGGCTCGACCAGCTGCTCGACCGATCTCCAACCGCGGTCGAGGTGCTCACCCTGCTGTGGTACCTCGCGCTCAACTTCATCATCATCTACGTGCTCGTCTACTTGAACGAGCGTGAGGTCAGCGCCCACAAGGAAGTGGTCGAGCTGCAAGGCGACCTCAAAGAGCTGGCGGTGGTCGAGGAGCGCAACCGGCTCGCCCGCGAGATTCACGACGGGCTGGGCGCCAGCCTCTCGAGCCTGATCATCCAGAGCGAGTACCTGCAGACGATGGCGAAGGACGAGGCGCTGCTGAAGGAGATCGGGGAGCTCAAGGCGAGCGCCGAGGAAAGCATCGAGGAGCTGCGCCGGAGCCTGCGGATGATGCGCGAGGACTTCGACCTCGGCGTCGGGCTCGAGGACTACGTGAAGACGTTCCGCGATCGGACCCAGGTCGACGTGGTGTTCGAGAAGAGCGGCATCCCCGACAAGCTCCCGCCCGAGTCGCAGCTGGCGCTGTTCCGGGTGCTGCAGGAGTGCCTGTCGAACGCGGTGAAGCACGCCGGGGCGAAGAAGGTCTACGTGAAGCTCCACTTCTCCCCCGACCGGGTCCACCTGTCGGTGAAGGACGACGGCAAGGGCTTCGACTCGAAGACGCCGAAGGTCGGCCACTACGGGTTGATCAACATGCGCGAGCGCGCGATGAAGGTGGGCGGTGAAGTGATCATCGACTCGACCCCCGGCGCCGGGGCGCACATCTCGTTTTCAGTACCGGTCACGATCTGAAGGAGCACCATGGATGAGCTCAACCCCACACCGGCCGCTCCGATCCGGGTCTACGTCGTCGAAGACCAGACGAAGATTCTCAAGAACCAGCTGAAGCTGCTCGAGGCGAGCAAGGACATCGCGATCATCGGCACCGCGCTCTCAGGAGAGACCGCGGTGGAGGAGGTGCCGAGGCTGCTGCCCGACGTGCTGTTGCTCGACCTCGGCCTGCCGCGGATGAGCGGCATCGACGTCACCCGGGTGGTGAAGAAGATCGCGCCCAGTGTCGAGATCCTGATCTTCACCATCTTCGACGAGGAGGACAAAGTGCTCGAGGCGGTGCAGGCGGGCGCCTCGGGCTACCTGCTCAAAGGGACCCCGGCCGATCGGATCATCGAGGCGATCAAAGAGGTGCGCTCAGGCGGCACGGTGATTCAGCCCAACCTCGCGCGGAAGCTGCTCAAGCACTTCCGGGTGGCGGCGCCGGGCGAGGCCGAGCTGCCTCCGCCGCTCGCCGCCGAGCCGCAGCTCAAGCCGCTGTCGGAACGGGAGAAAGAGATCCTCCAGCTGATCGCGAAGGGTGTGTCCAACTCCGAGGCGGCACGGATGCTGACGGTGAGCAAGGCGACGATCCGCACCCACCTCGAGCACATCTACCGCAAGCTCGAGGTCACCAACCGCGTCGAGGCGGTGACCGAAGGCCTGCGAAAAGGCATCATCCAAATGTAGTTGCGCTGCTGGGCCAGGCTTGCGTCGGCTGCGCTTATTGGGGCGCTCCGCAGAGGAGACACTTGAGCGATCCCGCGGGGACGACTCCCTGGCAGTGGGCGCAGCGGGTCTGGGCAGGCGGCGCCGGCTGGATCGGCGGCATCCACGGCTCGGGATCGCGGGGATCTGGCCGAGCTCCACCGAGCTCGGCGCCGCACCCCAGGCAAAAGCGGTAGTGCGGCTGGTTGTCGTCGCCGCACTTGCTGCACTTCACCACGAGGCTACTTGCAGAAGCCCATGACGGCGCCCGAGGTGGACGTGATCCGGGTGCAGGTCTTGCCGCCGGTGCAGGTCGCGTGGGGCTCGGTGGCACAACGCGCGGGCGGAGTGGCCGCCTTGCAGTCGGTGTCGCAGACCTCGTAGCAGGTCGCGGCTGAGTTCACGTCGAGCGAGGCGCAGATCTGGCCGTTGCCGCAGGCCGCGCCCTTGAACGAGTCCTGCTCGGCGCAAGGCATGCCCGCGGTGGCGGTGGTCGCCTGCTGGGGAATGCAGACGCCGCTGCCGTCGGTGCTGACGTTGAACTTCCCGTCGGGCGTGGTGGGGACGCAGCTGGACGGCGAGGTGCCGACGTTGGCGCAGGTGTTCTTCGTCGGGTCGAAGACGTTGCACTTCTTCATGCAGACGCCGAGCACGGCGTTCTGATCTTCGAGGCGGTAGATGTTGGTGCAGGCCTCGTCCGCGGCGCACGCCGGGGTGGGGTTGAACCCGGGGAACGTCGGGGCCGCGTTGCACATCGGCAGACAGACGCCCTGGTCCCCGCCGCGGGTGAGCGCGCACTCGAGCCCCGTGCCGCACTGGGTCGCGACCGACGCTGGCGCGAAGTCGTGCTTGCAGACGCCGCCGAGCACCGCGCCGCCCGCGGGACGGCAGGTGGCGACCGGGTAGAAGCCGCGGTCGTAGAAGCTGAACAGCTGGTAGACGCAGTTTCCGCTCGGAGTCGCCTCGGTCGGGTTGCCGCTGCCGTCCTTCATCAGGCAGGTGTTGCTCACCGGCACCGTGAGGCGCTGCTTCGCGCCTCCGTCGAGGGTGATCTGCTGCATGCACTCCTGGTCGTTGAACAGGCCCGAGGGGAGGCAGCCGTCCTGCGAGCACAGCTCGCCCTTCTCGCAGGTTCCGCCCGTGGGCATGCCGCACTGCTTGGTGCAGATGAAGAGGTCCTGGCCGAAGACCGGCAAGCACGTGTGGCCGGTGGGGCACGGCGAGAGGCCCGTCTTGCACTGCTGGTAGCGCGCCGGCGCGATGCAGCTGGTTCCCGAGCACCACTTGCCATCCGGGGCGCAGCTGTCCTCAGCCGCCTTGTTGCTGCCGAGGCAGGTGCACGCGCCCGCGAGGCAGGCGATCTGACCGGCCTCACAGACGGCGCCGCTGCACTGGGTCACCGGGACGATGCACTGAAAGGAACCGTTGGCCGCCTTGACGCACACCGCGTTGCCGCCGTCGGTCTGGCAACCGCCGCAGGCATCGACGCAGATCCGCTTCTTGGTGTCGCAGATCTGGTTGGCCCCGCAGCCGCCCGAGCACTTGTCCTCCGGCTGACCGCCGTCCAGACCGGTGCCTCCGCCCTGGCCGCCCCCGACGCCGCCGTCAGGCTTGTTGTTGTTCGGACAGCCACAGAGGAGGACCGCGAGCGCGCTCGCAGCAAGGGCAGCGCTAAGACGAAGGTTCATGGAAGATGATTTCCGGTAAAAAAGTCGGCCGTTTGAAAAAGCGCGCGGAACCTAAGGGCGCGT
>JAYVRT010000989.1:0-11475 GCA_043776025.1 Archangiaceae bacterium
CCGCTGGCGCCAGCGGCCGCCCGCGGATTCTTCACGTCGAAGACGATCCCGACGTGCGGGCAATCGTCGCCCGGCTGGTCGGCGACGCGGCCGAAGTCCGCGGAGCGGCGACGCTGGCCGCGGCGAACCGGGAATTGGCAGCCACGTCCTTCGATCTGGTGATCCTCGATCTCGGGCTGCCCGATGGGAGCGCGAGCAGCCTGCTGCCGATCGAACGCGGCGGGCATCCGATTCCAGTGATCCTCTTCTCCGCGACCGAGCCCCATCCGACGCTGGCCTCCGCCGTCGCGCAGGTGCTGGTGAAGACCCAGGTCAGCAACGAAGCGCTCAGGGATGCGATCCTGACCCTGATCCGCAGGGCCACCGCGTCCTGAAGCAAACCCGGCCCGCGCCCGGCGAAGACCTCAGCCTGGAGGGGCTTCGGGATTATCTTCGTCCGCCGCGGGAATCTTGAACTGGGCGAGCTTGCGGTAGAGGGTGCTCCGATCGAAGCCGAGGACCTGCGCGGCGCGGCGCTTGTTCCACTTCACTGCCTGCATCACCTGGAACACGTAGCGCTTCTCGACTTCGGCCATTGAGAGCAGGGTCGACGGCTCGTGCGCCTCGGGGGTCGGCAACAGGTTGGGCGTCACCCGCAGCCGCTGCGGCAGATCAGACAGGGTGAGGGTCGGGCCGGCGTTGACCGCGAGGGCCTGCTCGATACAGTTTTGCAGCTCGCGGACGTTTCCGGGCCAGTCGTGGGCCAGCATCCGCTCGGCGACCGGTGGGGGCAACAGCGGGGGGACCCGCTGGTCACGCTCGGCGAAGCGCTTGAGGAACGCGTGGGCCAGCAGCAGCACGTCGGTGCCGCGCTCGCGCAACGGGGGCACGTCGACCCCGACCACCGCGATGCGGTAATAGAGGTCCTCTCGGAAGCGCCCCTGCTCGACCTGCTCTTCGAGGTCCCGGTTGGTGGCCGTGACGATCCGCACGTCGATCGGCAGTTCTTTGTTGCCTCCCACCGGGCGAATGAGCCGCTCCTGCAGGGCACGCAGCAGCTTGGGTTGCAGCGCGAGCGGGAGCTCTCCGATCTCGTCAAGGAAGAGCGTGCCTCCTTCCGCCTCACGGAAGACCCCGGCGCGATCGGCCCGCGCATCGGTGAAGGCCCCCTTGACGTGTCCGAACAGCTCGCTGTCGAGCAGGTTCTCCGGCACCGCCCCGCAGCTGAGCGCGACGAATGGCCCCTCGGCGCGCTTGCTCCTTCGGTGAATCGCCCGGGCGACCAGCTCCTTGCCGGTGCCGCTCTCACCGGTGATCGCGATGGTGGCGTTGCTGTCGGCTACCCGCTCGAGCAACGCATAGAGCGCGCGCATCGGCGGGCTCTCCCCGAGCAACTGGTCATAGGACTGCGGGCGCACTCCCCGGCGCAGCCGGCCCAGCTCATCCTTCATCCGGTGGAGGGCGATCGCGCGGTCGAGAGTCAGCGCCAGCGCGGGGAACTCGAAAGGTTTGGTGAGGAAGTCGTAGGCGCCAGCGCGTATCGCCCGTACCGCGGTCTCGATGCTGCCGTAGCCAGTGAGGAGGATGACCGGGAGATTGGGCGCGAGCTCGCCCAGCTTCTGACAGACCTCGATTCCACCCAGACCGTTGACCGCGCGAAGGTTGAGGTCGGTCACCACCGTATCGAACGGGCCCTGGGCCTCGACCGCGGCGATCCCGTCTTCCCCACGCGTCCTCGAGACGACCTCATAGCCTCGCGTCCGAAGATCCGCCTCGAGCACAAGGCAGAGGCTGACGTCGTCGTCGACGATCAACACCCTGCCTCGTGGTTCGCCGTCCGCCACCTGGCCTCTCCCGTTCACGACTTCGGGGTGTAATGTTCCAGTAGGCATGGAACCCCCAACCCCCACAGAACAGGAGTCGACGGAGATCTGCAACGAATCATTGCGTCCGGCGCGCGTCCTCACCCCGAGCGCCGGTGTCGAACTCGACAACGCGCAGGCCCACGGAGCTTCGAAGGGGACCGATCGCGACGAGACGCGGAGGAGCCGACGACGACGGAAGGCTTACTTCTCGTCCTTGCCGGCTTTGACCTTGCGGCCGCCGTAGTTGCCGCACGCCGCGCAGACGCGGTGGGGCATCACGGGAGCGCCGCAGCTGCTGCAGGCGATCACCTGCACTGGGGTGCGGACCTTGTTGTTCGCGGCGCGACGGCGGTCACGGCGCATCTTCGACGTTCGCTTCTTGGGAACTCCCATGATCCTTCTGCCTCTGCAGTCCCTTGAATCCGCCGGGACGGTTAGTTGTTCAGCTTGATGTCTTTGAGCTTCGCGAGCCGCACATCGACCACTTTCCGCTCGCAGCCGCAATCCTTTTCGTTCAGGTCCTGTCCGCACACCGTGCACAGGCCTTTGCACTCTTCTCGGCACAACACCGAAACCGGAAGCGCCAGCAATACCTGCTCACGCACGATCGGGTCCAGATCGATCGTCTTTCCGTCGAAGGGCTCGGCGTCCGCCTGGTCGAGATCGAAGCTGCCCGCGGTCTCGGCGGCGCCGTCGTCGTCCCCTGCTTCGGCGAGCTCGCGCTCGTGCTGCGCCTTCTCCACCATCCGCAACGAGAAGCTCACCGTCTCGTTCACCGGCACGTCCTTGAGGCACCGCTTGCAGGGCGCGATCAGGTTGGGCTGCAGGTTCCCGGTGAGAAAGACCCGCCCCGCGACCTTTTTGAACTTCACCTGCAGCGCCCCCGGCGAGACGAGCTTGAAACCTTCCGAAGGCTCGAGGGCGCTCGTCAGCAGCTCGGCAGAGATCTTCTCCGTCAGCTCGAGGCCCTTGTCCTGAATTTCTTCAATCTTTACGCGCATTTGCAGGCTTCCCGACGAAAGAGCGCGACCATACCTGCGCGCGGAATCGGGGTCAAACGAACCGGGCCGTGTGTTAACACCCGGGCCGCTCGATGCTCGGGGGATCGCTCGCATTCGCCGTCCTGACCGCGCTGGCAGCGTCGGGTGAGCCGGTGCGGGTGGCGAGCGCGGACTCTCCGAACGCGGTGGCGGCGCGGCTGGTGCCCGGCCAGGTCTCTCCGCGGGTGCCCGAGCTCGACAAGGCTTCGGGCCAGGTCGACGCGGGTGACTTCGAAGAGGCGGTGAAGACGCTGCAGCAGGGCCTGTCTCAGCCGGACCTGACCGATGCCCAGCTCGCCGAGCTCTACCGGCTGCTTGGCCTGGCGCACTTGTACCTGGGCAACGAGGAGAAGGCGCGCGACGCGTTCGAGAAGCTGCTCCAGGCGCGAGCCGACTACGAGCTGCCGAAGTCGACGCCGCCGAAGATCCGGACGCTCTACGCGCGGATCAAAGACGACATCAAGAAGCGGCGGGTGCGCCCGGTGACGCTCACCCTGCCCGCGATCGATCCCGTCGAGGGCAACCACCCGGTGGTGCTCGCGGCGCAGATCGAGGATCTGTCGCTGGGCGCCCGGGCGAAGCTGTTCTTCCGGCGCGCGGGCAACCAGTCGTACAGCTCGGTGGACTTCGTGCGCAGACGCGGCAGCAAGGAGGACTTCTCGGCGACGATCCCCGCGTACGAGGTGCCGCTCGAAGAGGCCGGCTACGAGCTCGAGTACTACGTCGAGGTGGCGGACGCAGCGCAGCGGCGGCTCGCCGGCCGGGGCGATGCGTTCAGCCCACTGCTGCTCAAGGTGAACCCCGCGGTGCACACAGCGCCCGTGGCCGAGGTGAGCAGCCCCTGGTACGCCAACCCCTGGGTGTGGATTGGCGTCGGAGTCGGGGCCGCGGCGATCGCCACCACCGCGGTGGTGCTCGGCACCCAGAAGCAGTCCGGCACCCTGCCGATCACCGTGCGGATCGAGGGCCAGCCATGAAGCGCCTCGTGCCGGTGCTGCTGTTGCTGCTCGGCTGCGGCCGCGGCACCGGCGAGCCCGACCTCCGCTTCGAGTTCACCCTGAGCGCGGCGCTGAGCGACACCATCTCCGCCCTGCAGATCTCGCTGATCAGCAAGGGCACCTCGCTCGACTGCTCCACCGAACAGAACGACTGCCTGGTGAAGCAGGTCACCGCCGATCGCTTCATCCACGTTCAGGACGCGGCCGGGGTCGATCACCGCTCGCTCACCTTCCCCTTGAAGCTCACCGCCGGCTCACCCAGCTTCCAGGACGTCTCGATTCAGGGGATCCCGTTGGGCAAGGATTACGCGGTGGTGATCGAGGCGCTCTCCAAGGCCTCGCCGCCGCAGCTGGCCGGCAGCTCGTGCAACTACCTCAAGGAGATCACCCCCGGCGCCAACACCAAGCTGATCGCCGCGACGATCGTGCCGCCGATGGTGCCGATCGCCTGCGATCCACGGGTGGAGAAGTAGGTCGGTCTAGACCTGGGTCTTGTCTTCGTGGAGATCGATCAGCTTCTCGATGCGGGCGCGATCGACCTCTTTGATCTTCACGAAGCTGACCCCCATGCCGAGATCCTTGGCGGTGACGATCTCTCCGTCACAGGCGATCTCGTGGGGATCATTGGGCAGGGAGAACTTGAGCGCGACGATCGAGCCGACCGGCAGCGGCACCGTCTGGATGAAGTACGCGCCTCCCACCGAGAGGTTGCTCGCGCGCTGGAAGTAGAGCTCTCCGTCGCGGGCTGCCTCGATCCACAGCTCGACGGGGATGCGGCGCTGCTTGCGCTTGTCGGATTCCTCGGACATCGGGGCGGCCAACTTATCCCACGTTTGCAGATGAGTTAGGAAGAACCTCATGGCGCGGATTCTGGTGATCGAAGACGAGCAGGATCTGGCGGACCTGCTCGCCTACAACCTCGGCGCCGAGGGCCACCAGGTGACGCTGGTGCGCAGCGGAGCGGCAGCGCTGGCGAGGGTGCGGGAACAAGCGCCCGAACTGGTGCTCCTCGACCTGATGCTGCCCGACATCTCCGGGGCCGACGTCGCGCGCTCGCTGCGCGCGCAGGAGCCGACACGCCGCACCCCGATCATCATCGTCACCGCGCGCGGCGAGGAAGCCGACCGGGTGCGCGGGCTCGAGCTCGGCGCCGACGACTACGTGGTCAAACCGTTTTCGGTGAAGGAACTGCTGCTTCGGGTGAAGGCGGTGCTTCGCCGTCACGAAGAGCCGTCCCGCGCGAAGCTGCAGCTGGGCCCGATCAGCCTCGACGACGAACGCCACGAGGTGAAGGTGGGCGCCGAGCCGGTGGTGCTGACCGCGCTCGAGTTCCGGCTGCTGCGCACCTTCCTCGAACGGCCAGGCCGGGTGCAGACCCGCGACGCGCTGCTGTCCGACGTCTGGGGCATCGACGCCGAGGTCACCACCCGCACCGTCGACACCCACATCAAGCGGCTGCGGGAGAAGCTCGGGGCCGCCGGCGACGCTCTCGAGACGATCCGCGGCGTCGGCTACAAGCTGGGGGCCTGATGGAACCGGTGCTTCGCAGGGCGGGCGTGGGAGCGGCGGCGGCCGCAGCGGCGATGGCCTTCGGGATCCAGCCGATGACCGCGCTGGTGCTCGGGGCGATCGCCTTCGGGGCGTCGGCGGCCCTGGAGTACTTCGCCGGCCAGGCGCCCGTCGCCACCGACGCGATCGAGAAGCGCGAGGCCGACACCGGCGCCGCCGCCGAGCTCGCAACCCTGCGCGCGGTCGTCGACGGCCTCGCCGAGGGCCTGTGGATCACCCGCGCTGACGGCACCGTCGTCGAGCACAACGACGCGCTCAAGGAGATGCTCTACGCCGGCATCGAGCTGCCCGGCCACCGCCCGGTGGAGCTGGTGCGCTCGGCCGAGCTGCAGGAGGCCGTCACCCGCGCCTGCAACGAGGGCCTCTCCTCGCGGCTGGAGGTGATGATCGAGGGCGTGCGGCCCCGCGAGCTGCAAGTTCACGTCACGCCGCTCAAGCACGGGCTCGGCGGCTCCGCGGCGGTCTTCTTCGACGTCACCGAGCTGCGGCGGCTGGAGAAGGTCCGCAAGGACTTCGTCGCCAACGTCAGCCATGAGCTGCGCACGCCGATCACCGCGATCCGCGGCTATGCCGAGACGCTCCAGGCCGGCGCGCTGGCCGACCCGGCGAACGCGCCGAAGATGGTGGAGATCATCCACCGCCAGTCCGAGCGGCTCTCGGAGCTGGTCGACGATCTGCTCGAGCTTTCACGGCTCGAGGGCCGGGTGCTTCAGCTCGCCGAGGTGCCGGTGGATCTCGCCGTCGCCGCCCAGCGCGCCGCCGAGGCGGTGCGGCTCAAGGCGCAGCAGCGGCAGGTGACGCTCAAACTCGAGGTGCCGCCGGGCATGATCGCGCTCGCCGACGAGCGCGGCGTGGAGCAGGTGCTGATCAACCTGCTCGACAACGCGGTGAAGTACACCCCCGTCGGCGGCAACGTCGCCGTCCTCGCCCGCGCCGGCGCCGGCGGCGTCGTGCTCGCGGTGCAGGACTCGGGGATCGGCATCGAGCAGCGCCACCTCCACCGGCTCTTCGAGCGCTTCTACCGCGTGGACAAGGGCCGCAGCCGGGACATGGGCGGCACCGGCCTGGGCCTTTCGATCGTCAAGCACCTGGCGACCGCGATGCATGGCGACGTGCGGGTAGAGAGCTCCCCGGGTCAAGGGAGCACTTTCTTCGTCGAGCTGCCGTTTGCGCCGCCGAGTGGGAAAGAGCCCTCCGCGTAAGTAGGATGGGAAGCGGCCATGCGGGTCGCGATCCTCGCCGACATCCACGGGAACCTGCCGGCGTGTGAAGCGGTGCTCGAGGACATCAAGAAGCAGTCGCCCGATCTGATCGTCGCAGCCGGCGATCTGGCGCTGCGTGGCGCTCACCCGCGGCAGACCGTCGACCTGCTGTTCAATCGCTGCCACGCCTGGCTGATGGGCAACACCGACTGCTACCTCGCGGGCAACTACCTGGGCGGCGCCTACCGCGAGAAGGAGCACTGGAAGACCGACCTGCTCGAGTGGACCCGCAACGAGCTCGGCGCCGAACGGGTGGCGCGGCTGGGCGCCCTGCCCTTCTCAGTGCGCTACTCGCCCCGCCGCGGCCAGGATCTCTACGTCTGCCACGCCAACCCGAGGAACCTCGAGGACTCGCTCGAGCCGACGATGCCCGAGGAGGAGCTGCGCGGGTACCTGGCCCACCTCGATGCCGCCGCGGTGGCCTTCGGGCACCTCCACTTCCCCTACCGCCGCCGGGTCGGGCGGATGCTGATCGCCGACGTTGCCTCTGCCGGGATTCCGCGCGACGGGGACCTCCGCCCCGCCTGGGGAATGTTCACCTACACGCCGCGTGGCTGGCGGGTGCAGATCCGCCGGGTGCGCTACCCGGTGCGCCGCGCCACCCAGGCGCTCACCGATCGCAAGGTGCCGGGCGCGCCGCTGCTGATCCACAAGATGGTCGAGGCCCGCTACCGCCAGCACCTGGCGCTCGCCGAGGCGGCGCGCCGCCACTCTGGCCTCCCGCCCCTGCCCGCGCTGCGGCTGCCTCCGGGCTCGATCGCGGGGAACATTCCCCCGCCGCCGGCGGGGCTCGAAGGCACTTCGCTCTCGGTCGCCCGCCTGCCTCCTCCTCCGGGCTCCGAAGGGATGCCCAGCGACGCGGACGAGCCGGACACCGACGAGCTCCCGGCACCGGCCGCCTCCGACGGCTGAGCCCCGGACCCAGGCTCGTCACCCAATCGTCACCCGGGCGTCACCCGGTCGAAACAGGTCGTCCGTAGGTTCACTCAATGCAGCGTGTCCTGATCTGCGACGACGAGGTCGACCTCGCGGCCCTGGTGGAGTTCAACTTGCGCCAGGCCGGCTTCGAGGTCGAGGTGGCCCACACCGGAGAAGCGGCGCTCAAGCTCGCGCGGGCGAACAAGCCGGATCTGGTGCTGCTCGACGTGATGCTCCCCGACGTGTCTGGGTCCGAGGTCTGCCGCCGCCTGAAGTCGGACCCCGCGACCGGCGAGGTCCCGGTGATGATGCTCACCGCGCGCAACGAAGAGCCAGACCGGGTCCGGGGCTTCGAGGCCGGCGCCGACGACTATGTCACCAAGCCGTTTTCCGTCCGCGAGCTGGTGCTGCGCGTCAAGGCGGTGCTCCGCCGCCAGGTGACGACCGCGCCTGCGGTCACCCTCGAGGCGGGCAAGCTCCGGCTCGATCTGTCCGCGCACAAGGCCTACGTCGAAGGCAAAGAGGTCACCCTCACCGCGCTCGAGTTCAAGCTGCTCCACTTCCTCGTCTCGCAGCGCGGCCGGGTGCAGTCGCGCGAAGTATTGCTGCGCGACGTCTGGGGTCTGTCGAGCCTGCTCGAGACCCGCACCGTGGACACGCACATGATGCGCCTGCGGGAGAAGCTCGGGCCCGCACGGGAACAGGTGCAAACCGTGCGCGGAGTCGGCTACCGGCTCGCCGCAGAAGATTCGCCGTGAGCCCCCTCGCCGATCGCGTGGTCGCGATGTTGCACAACTGTCACCCGACGATCGTCAACGCGCCACGGTTCGGGAACATATCCCCCAGCATGAAAACCCTGATTCTCATCTCCTGTCTGTTCAGCCTGAGCGCGCTGGCCGAGGAAGACGCCGGTCTGCCGGAGTCCGTCGTCCCGCAATCGGACGCCGCGGCCGAGCCGGCCAACGCGCTGCAGCCCGACGAGAAGATCGGGTTGCTGCAGGGGAAGATCGAAGCCCTCGAGGAGCAGTTCGCCGAGACCAGCGTCATCATCAAGGCGCTGAGCAAGATCAAGATCAGCGGCTATATCCAGGCGCGCTACCAGTACGCCGAGAACAGCCTTGATGGGGTCGACGCGGCGGGCAACGTTCTGGTGAAAGACGGCTTCACCGTCCGCCGCGGCCGCCTCAAGACCGAGTACCAGGGCACGGTCGCCCGCTACATGCTGCAAGTCGATGCCACCCCCACCGGGGTGGCGCTCAAAGACGCCGAGGCCGCGCTCACCGAGCCCTGGTCCGGCAAGGGGATCCTCACCCTGACCGGCGGCGTCACCAAGTGGCCCTTCGGTTACGAGGTGGTGCAGTCGTCCGGCGATCGCGAGTTCCCCGAGCGCACCCGGATGATCCGCGCCTTCTTCAACGGCGAGCGCGATCGCGGGCTGAAGCTGGCGTTCAAGTACGGGCCGTGGCGCGCCAACCTCGGCGTCTTCGACGGCAACGGGATGCAGAACAAGGCCTTCATCGGGGTCGACAACGATCGCGAGAAGGACGTCTACGGGCGCTTCGCCGTCGACTTCAAGTGGATCGCCGCCGGCGTCTCCGGTTCCTGGGGAGAGACCTACCGGTCCGACACCCCGACGACGCCAGGCAAGCACTTCCCCCGCAACCGAATCGGGCTCGACGCGCAGGTCTACCTCGACCTGTTCCCCTTCGGCTCAACGGCGATCAAGGGCGAGTTCGTCGCCGGCACCACCTACCAGTCTGGCAACGTCGAGGTCTTCGGAAAGACGGCGCTCGGCTGGTACCTGCTGCTGGTCCAGAACATCGGCAGTCACGAGCAGGTCGCGATCCGCTACGACTTCTTTGACCCCGCCACCGGCACGCCCAACGCCGCCGACCCGGCCAACCCGTCGAAGACCGCCGGCACCAACCAGGTTCAGACCGTCGGATTCCTCTTCAGCCATTACTTCGATGAGACGCTCAAGGTCTCGGCGGTCTACGAACTGCCGCTGGTCGTCACCAGCGGCACCACCGACAGCCCTCCCCACCAGAACCTCTTCACCCTCCAACTGCAGGCGAAGTTCTAAGGAGCCACGATGAAACGCACCCTCAGCTTGCTGTTGGCCCTCGCGGCCCTCCCCTGCTTCGCAGCCCCGATCACCGTCAAGGGCTCGGACACGATGGTGATCCTCGCTCAGCGGTGGGCCGAGGAGTTCATGAAGAAGAACGGCGCGGTGAAGCTCCAGGTGACCGGCGGCGGCTCGGGCACCGGGATCGCCGCCCTGATCAACGGCACCACCGAGATCGCAACCTCGAGCCGGCCGATGAAGGACGCCGAGACGGAGAAGCTCCGCGCCCGGTTCAACACCCCCGGAAACGAGATCGCGGTCGCCAGGGACGGCGTCACCTTCTACGTCAACGAGAGCAACCCGCTGAAGGCGCTGACGATGGAGCAGCTGAAGAAGATCTACGTCGGCGACATCACCAACTGGAAGGACGTCGGCGGCCCAGACGCGAAGATCGTCGTCTACTCCCGCGAGAACAGCTCCGGCACCTACGTCTTCGCCAAAGACAACCTGCTCGGCGGCGATGACTACGTGGCGTCGGCGCAGACCCTGCCCGGCACCGCGGCGGTGGTCAACGCGGTGGCCAAGGAGAAGCTGGGCATCGGCTTCGGCGGCGCCGCTTACGCCAAGGGAGTCAAAGAGCTGAAGATCAAGGTCGGCGCCGAGGAGTTCGCTCCCACGCAGGAAGCGGTGAAGAGTGGCAAGTACCCGCTCTCGCGCAACCTGTTCTTCTACCTGCGGGGCAAGCCGTCGGGCGACGTCAAGGCGTTCATCGACTTCTGCCTGTCGCCCGAGGGCCAGCAGATCGTCACCAAGGTCGGCTACTTTCCGGTGGGGTGATGCGCACGATGAGCCAGACTGCGGCGCCGTTTCCGCGCAGCGCCCCCGCCCAGCGGCGGTGGCAGCGGCGCGAGAAGATCATCGAAGGGGTGATCACCGCGGTCGCGTTCACCGGGGTGCTGGCGATCGGGCTGATCATCGTCTTCGTCGCGAAGGAGGCGATCCCCCTGTTCCTCGACCCCGAGGCGATCAAGGAGGCGAGCCTGTCGAAGCTGTTCCTCCCCCAGGTGCTCAAGGCGGGCAGGCCGGCGGTGATGGTGTGGCAGCCCGTCTCGGACATCCCCAAGGTGAACCTGATTCCGCTCTTCATCGGGACGCTGAAGGTCAGCCTGCTGGGGATCACCGTCGCTGCGCCGCTGGGAGTGCTCGCGGCGCTGTTCACCTCGGAGCTGGCCCCGAAGAAGCTGCGGGAGTGGCTCAAGCCGACGATTGAGCTGCTCGCCGGCATCCCCTCGGTGGTGCTCGGCTTCTTCGCGCTGATGGTGCTCGCCTCCCTGATGCAGGACACCTTCGGGCTGCCCACCCGGCTCAACGCGCTCGTCGCGGGGCTCGGGCTGGCGCTGGCGATCATCCCGGTGATCTTCACCGTCTCGGAGGACGCGCTCACCGCGGTGCCGCGCAGCTACCGCGAGGCCTCGCTGGCGCTCGGGGCGACCCGATGGGAGACGGCCTGGAAGGTGGTGCTGCCGGCCGCGGCCTCGGGGGTGCTCGCCGCCTGCGTGCTTGGCCTCGGCCGCGCGATCGGCGAGACGATGGTGGTGCTGATGGCCAGCGGGAACGCGGCGATCGTCTCCGCCAGCGTCACCGACTCCACCCGCACGCTGTCGGCGACGATCGCCGCGGAGATGGGCGAGGTGGTCGTCGGGAGCCCCCACTACTCGGTGCTGTTCTTCATCGGGGTGCAGCTGTTCGCGATCACCTTCGTGCTCAACCTGCTCGCGG
>JAYVRT010000990.1:0-3324 GCA_043776025.1 Archangiaceae bacterium
TTGGTCGGAGGATCCCGATCGCGGCGAGGACGAGTGGATCGCCCTCGAGGTGCCGCTGCGCCACGCCGTCTTCGAGTCGCTGCGCTGGCTCGACGAGGCGCCCGACGTCGAGCGGGCGTTGCCCCGGGACGCGATGGTCGTCCGGTCGACCGCGCCGGTCACCGTGGTGCGGGGCACGCTCCACCGGGTGCTGCTGCATGCTTGCTCGACCCCGGCGGGGATGAACCTGGGCCGCCTGCGACTCGCGCTTGGCCTCCAGCGGGGGATGGTCGCCCGCGGTGTCTACGAGCTGATGCGCGCGCGGCTGGTCGAGGTCGACGGCGCCGGCCCCCTCGAGGCGGACCCGGTGGCGGACATGCTCGAGAAGGGCGCGATCCTCCTGCGCGAGCGCCAGTTCGAGGCGGCGGGGATGGTGTTCTCCGCGCTGCTGCAGAGCGACCCCTCGGATCGCCGGGTGCGCGAGTTCGCCCGCATGGTCGAGCGCGAGCACCTCGCCGAGCTCTACCGCGAGCTGCCCCCGCTGACAGTGCCACTGATCGAGGGCGACGCCGCCCAGCTGGCCTCGCTGCGCCAGGAAGAACGGCAGATCGCGGCGTTGATCAACGGCCGGTGGGACGTGACCGCGGTGGTGCTCGCGAGCCAGCAGCGCGAGATCGACACGCTCAAGGCGCTGCACAAGCTGCGGCGAATGGGCCTGCTGCGGACCTGAACGTCTACTCTTCGACGGCGGGCGCGGCCGGCTCTTCGCTCGGCTTGGCCTGCGGGCGCAGGCCCGCGGGGTGGAGCGCGTTGAACGACGGCTTGGCGGTCGGAGCGCCGACGCCACGGCCGTGCACCAGCGTCTTCTCGTCGGCTTTGAAGTGGATCGTCACCTTGTCGAGGCGAACGTCGCTGACGATGCCCAGCCCGAAGGTGGGGTGGTCGATCAGCTCCTCGAGAGCGTAGGTGTCCTTGGCGCTGTACTTACGCGCCTTGGCGGCGTCCTTGCCCTCGATGCGCTGCTGGAACCCGATCACCACCTTGTCCGCCGCCGAGAGGCGGGTCGACTTGCGCGGCTTGGTGAAGGAGTTTGCCTGCATCGTCGTCTGGATGCCGCGGAAGACGTGGTCGGCCTGACAGGTGTTGCACTTCACCCGCGCGATCTTGGTGCCCACCATCGCCAGGATCGTATGGGCGAGGTTGAGGTTGCACTTGCTGCAGAACGCGTCGACTTCTCCGCCCGTCTTGAAAGCATTAGCCATGGTTTGAAATTTGCTCTACCACCTTCGAATCCGCGCGTCCTGTCCAATCTGGGCCACACCCGTGGTCGGGCTTACACATCCATGAAGCTGTTCCACATTCCCCGCCGCCGCGCGCTCGATCAGCTGATCCGGCCCACCCGGGCCGAGGTGTCGGCAGACGCTTTGCGGGCCAACCTGAAGACGGCGCGGCAGCTCGCCAGCCCCGCGGAAGTGCTGGCGGTGGTCAAGGCGAACGCCTACGGCCACGGTGCGGTGCAGGTGGCCCGGGTGCTCGAGGACGCTGGCGTCGCGATGCTCGGGGTGGCGCTGGTCGAAGAGGGGGTCGAGCTGCGCAACTCAGGCATCAAGACCCCGATCCTGGTGATGGGCGGCTCCTACGACTACGGCTACCAGGCCCTGGTCGATCACCAGCTGACCCCCAGCATCTTCCGCCGGGAGCAGCTGGGCAACCTCACCCAGGCGGCGCAGCGCTCCGGCCGGCCCGCGGCGATCCACTTGAAGCTCGACACCGGGATGAGCCGGCTCGGGCTCCAGCTGGACGAGCTGCCTGCGTTCCTCACCCTGCTGGAGGAGGCGAAGGGGGCGATCGTCCTCGACGGCTTCTTCTCCCACTTCGCCAACGCCGACGTGGAGAATGATCCGCTCACGCCAAAGCAGATCGAGCGCTACCGCGAGGGCCTGCAGGCGGTGCGCGCCGCGGGCTTCGCGCCGAGGTTCCGCCACCTCACCAACTCCGCCGGGCTGCTCGCCCTCGGGCCGCTCGCCGACTCGCTGGACCTCAACCTGGTCCGCCCGGGCTTGATGCTCTACGGGCTCGCGCCGGACCATTGGCTTTCGGGCCGGGCGAAGCTGCAGCGGGTGTTGGCGTGGAAGACCGGGGTGATGCACCTGAAGGTGGTGCCGCCACAGACGTCGGTCTCGTACGGCGGCACCTGGGTCGCGCAGCGCCCGAGCACGATCGCCACCCTGCCGATCGGGTACGCCGATGGCTTCTCCCGGGTCTACTCTGGGCGCGCGTCGGTGTTGGTGCGCGGCCAGCGGGCGAAGGTGGTGGGCCGGGTGACGATGGACATGTGCATGGTCGACGTCACCGACATCGAAGGGGTGAAGCTCGGAGACGAGGTCGTGATCCTCGGCGCCCAGGGAAGCGAGGAGGTCACTGCCGAGGAGCTCGCCGAGCTCGCGCAGACCCTGCATTACGAGGTGCTCTGCAGCCTCGGAGCGCGGGTGCCGCGGCTGCTGACCGAGGCCGTCGGCTGACCGGGCGTGCGTCCGTCAGGAGTAGGCGGTGACGTCGCCGTGGATCGGATAGCGACCGTTGGCGCGCGCCGGCCGGTGGCTCTTCGACGGCACGGTGACGATCTTCCATTCGGGCAGCACCACCGCGGTGAGGCCGCCGCCGAAGACCGCGCCGGTGTCGAGCCCCACCGCGTACTCGGTGACCAGCGGGGCGGAGAGCACCGAGTGACCGAAGATCAGCCGCTCGGGGCCCCGCCAGAAGTGGGTCCAGAACGCGTGGTCCGCCGGCGCCTTCGAGGGCCAATAGGTGCGCCGGTGCGGAGGCTTGATGTGCTGAATGTGCAGCAGGTGCCGCGGCGCCTGCGCCTCGAGCGCGACGGAAGGGAAGGCGCCGGCGTGGACCACCGCGGCGTTGAACTGGGGCAGGCGCAGCAGCTTCGGCAGCGTGGCGAAGTAGGCGTAGTGGCGATCGGTCAGCGCGTCGCGGGTGGTGCGGTGATCGGTCGAGAGCAACAGGCCCGGCAGCCGCCGCATCAACAGGTGCTTCTCTTCGTGGTTGCCGAGCACGCACTCGTGCTGCATCGCCAGCTCGACGCACTCCCTCGGCTTCGGGCCGCGGTCGATCAGATCGCCAGCGAAGATCACCCGGTCCGAGGGCTTGAGCGCGAGCGTGCCGAGCAGCTCAAGCGCTTCGTCGTAGCAACCGTGAAGGTCGCCGATCACCACCGTCCTGCCCATCGGGACTACCTAACCAATAGGCGTTTGCGCGGCACGCGTCGAGGTGAGCTTTACGGTGGCGGTGATCGCCGCGCAAACGTTGGGTTGAACGAAGCCGCGGCACGGC
>JAYVRT010000991.1:0-11455 GCA_043776025.1 Archangiaceae bacterium
CCGCGCCCGGCCCCACCACCACCGTCACCGCCGCGCCGCGGGCCCGCGCCACGTCAGCCAGCGCGGCGCCCATCTTGCCGCTCGACGGGTTCGAGATGAACCGCACCGGGTCGAAGTACTCGCGCGTCGGCCCAGCGGTGATCCACACCCGCTTGCCAGCCAGCACGCCCGTGCCGCCGATGGCCGCCGCGGCGTCGACGATGTTCTGGGTCGCGGCCAGGCGCCCTGCTCCCACGTCGCCATCGGCGAGCGCGCCTACCTCGGGCCCCACTACCCGAAAGCGCGGCGCCTCGAGCAGCGCGGCGAGGTTGCCTTGCGTCTGCTCGTTGTCCCACATCGCGGTGTTCATCGCCGGCGCCAGCAGCACTGGGCCCCGGAAGGCGAGCAGCGGCGTGGTGACGACGTCGTTGGCGATGCCCGCGCGGATCCGCGAGATCAAATCGGCGGTGGCCGGCGCGATCACGAAGGCGTCGGCCCAGCGCGCCAGGTGCAGGTGACCGAAGCTGCTCTCTTGCACCGGGTCGAAGACGTCGGTCTGTACCGGGTGCCCACAGAGCGCCTGGAGCGTGAGCGCCGTGACGAACTCGGAGGCCGCGGGGGTGATCGCCGCCTTCACCTCGGCGCCGGCACGGCGAAGTTCGCGGATCAGATCGCACACCTTGTACGCGGCGATTCCCCCGCCGACTCCCAGCGCGATGCGGCGGCCCTTGAGCCACGAACGGTCGATCACGGCCCGTCACTTAACCCCACCGGTCAGTGGGGGAAAGCCCTTCAACTCCGTCAGGGCGCGCCGCCCTCGGGCAACGCGGCCTCCAGAGGCGGTACCTGAAGGCTCAGCTCGTTGGAGCCGCTGCGGACGTCGACCCGTTGCTGCCGCTGGGCGCTGCCCCACCGGGCGATCAGGGTGTAGGCGCCACAGCGGAAGCCGGCGGCGCGCATCACCCGCGCACTGTTGACGGTGTCGAACATCACCGCCCCGTCCACCATCATCAACTGCTCGAACTGCACGTCGGCGGCCGGCGAGGCCTCCGCGGGGACCAGCAGCAGCTCGTCGGGGATCGCCGAGGCGCTCACCGAGAGGGCGCAGGAGCCGGGCGGTGTGCCGAGCACCACGCGGGTCGTCGGCCCGCTGATCTGAAACGACTGGCCCGAGGGGTTGAGACGGGTAACGAAGAGCCAGCGGCCGCCCGCGAGATCGATGCTGAAGGACCCGTCGGAGCCGGCCTCGGCGCGCTGCTCGTCGTCTCCTGACGCGTCGCGGATCGAGATCGCGCCGGCGACGGGCCGGCCCTGGAAGTCGAGCACCTGGCCCACGACCCGGGTCGGCGCCCCGAGGGTGATTTCCGCCGGGCGGCCCAACTGGAGCGCCACCGTCCCCTTCAGCTGGCCGCGCCGGGCCGTCACCGCGGTGCCGACCTCGAAGTGGGTCAGCGCCAGCCGGAAGCTGCCGTCGGCCGCGGTGGTGACCTCCTCTCCCGCACTGTCGCAGGTGACGACCGCGCCGGCGACCGGGTTGCCGCGCTGATCGCGAACGAAGCCCTCGATCTGCTTCGCCTTCGGCAGCTGCAAAGTGCCCAGGTCGTGGGTCGCCTTGAGGCTGCCCTCCCAGTCCACCGACTCGTAGCCGTCGGCCGAGATGTCGACCATCACCGTCTCTCCAGACACGGTGCTCGCCGGCACCGAGAAGCGGCCGTCGGGGCTGTCCACCGGGCGGGAGTTGACGAAGAAGTGCGGCACCGGCGTGTCGGTGCCCTGCTCGACGACCTTGCCGGTGATCAGCGGCCGGGCGGTCAGCACCAACCGCAGCGCGGGGGCCGCGCCCTTGAGCTCGGCCGGCGCGGCGCGCGCCTCTTCGTTCTCGGCCTCGACGTGGTAGGTGATCGCGGGGTCGAGGGTGGTGAGCGTGAACTTGCCGTGCTCGTCGCTCATCACGTTGTTGGTCCAGGGGTCGGTGTGGACGCTGGCGACCACCCCGGCGCCGCGCTCGTCGACGACCATCCCCGTCACCGACAGGCCGCGATCGAGCGGGACATCGAGCGCCTGCTCCCGGCCCTCGGCGAGGCTGACCTCGATCGGCGCGAGGGCGCGGAAGTCGGCGCTCTGAACCAGCACCCGGTATCTGCCGGTATCGAGGCCCGAGAGCACTACCACCCCGTCCTCCCCGGTGACCGCGGTTGCGCCCGGGCCCCGCCCAGTCACCTCGGAGACGGCGACCATCGCTCCTGGCACCGCCTCGCGACCCTCGTGCGCGTAGACCCGCACCCGCGCCATCGGATCGAGGTGAATCACCACGTCATCGGCGGGCGCGGTGAGGTTGACCGACTTCTTTCCTGCGCTGGCCTGGGAGACGATCAGCTCGAGCGCGCCGGGCTCGTCGAGGGTGAGTTCGAAGTCACCTTCGGCGTCGGTGAAGCCCATCGCCGAGGAGGACACCGGCGCCCGTGCCTCGACGCTGGCCTGCAGCACCGGCTTGCCCGCGGCATCGACGACCTTGCCGCGCAGCTTCACCCCTTTGCGCAGCACCACCTCGAGCGGGTTGTCACCGGGATGGACGTCGAGCTCCTTGCGCCAGGGACGAAAGTCGTCGCCGGTGACCTCGACGGTGAGGCTGCCCTCGCCGACCGGCCCGAGCACGACCAGGTCGCCCTGGCCGGTGCTCTCCGAACGGTAGTCGCCGTCGTGCCCGGAGATCGTCACCTCGGCGTTCTCCACGGGCTGTCCCGCCTCGTCGATCACCGTCACCAACACCTTCGCCGAAGCGCGCAGCTCGAAGTCGAGCGTCGTCACCGGCCCTTCGAGCACCGCCGACTGGCGCGGCGAGACCATGGTGTCAGTGGTGGCGATCGCCTCGTACTCCTCGGGTGAGAGGCCGTCGAAGAGCGCGACCCCGCTCTGGGTCTTCTGCTTCATCGGGTGGTGGCGGCCGCCGGTGAGGCTGACCACCGCGTCGGTGGGCTTGCCGCCGACGAGCGTCCGCACCCGCAGCGAGCGCGACGGCTCGAGGAGGAGCTCCGTGCCCTCGTCCCCCGCGCCGTAGATCGTGCCGACGTAGGCCAACAGGCCGGGCGCTTCGGCAAAGACCCAGACGCCGCCGCCCTCGTCGGTGGCGGCGACGTGGACGATTCCTTCCGAATCGGTGGTGCCCTCAGCCAGCTCCATCGAGGCGAACGAAAGGACAGTGACGTGCGCCCCGCGCAGCGGCGCCGCCTCGCTCTGTGGGTTCAAGGTGTCCTGCTTCACCCTCAGCGTCAGCTGGGTGCGGGGGCTGACCACCACCACCCCCTCTTCGCCCGGCTGGAGCGTTTCCTCACCGAGCAGCGCGTCGGTGGCGGCGACCACCCTCAGGCCCTCCCCCGGGACGTCGTCGAAGCGGAAGGCACCGTCGGCGCTGGTGACCGCGGTGCCGATCGCCTTGCCCTGCCCCTTGCCAGCCCGGAGCACCTCGATCACCTCTCGCGCGGTGTGCGGATCGCCGCACTCCAGCAGCGGCTGGCCGCAGATCGGGCAGGTTTGATCGATGAGCATCGCCGTCGCGGGGCGGTAGACGGTGACGCGTGCGTCGGCCACCGGCTTCCCTTCGTCGGTCTGGACCACGCCAACGAGCGAAGCGCGACCCGCGTCGGAGCCCTCTTCTTCCTTGTTGGCGTCGTCCTCGAGCCGCTGCGCGAGGCTGCGCACTGGCTTGCCGTCGGCCGGCTCTGACGCGGAGGGCATCGCTTCATCCGACGGCCAAAGCGTCCAGCCGGCGGCGAGCGCGACGAGCAGCCCGGTGGCAATCAGCAGGGCGCGCTTCATCGGACGAGCGTGACCTCGGCGCGGCCGGGCACGTCGACCTTCTCGACGATCGGCCCCCCGGTCGACTCCGCGTGAAAGCTGGCCCAGACGAGCGTGTAGCGGCCCGGGGTGAGCCCGAGGAACACCACCCGTTCGTCGATCGGCTGGTAGACGAGCTGGGCGTAGCTGGCATGGAGCAGCTCCAGCGGGGGATTTCCGACGGAGGAGAGCTCCCCCCGCACCAACCAGAGCGCGAAGCCCCGCTGTGGCTTCACCTGCACCGAAATCGACGAAGTGCCCGGCGCCGGACCAAAGTCGAGACGGGCGGTCTCTCCGCTGATCTCGGCGATCACCGCGAGGGGGTCGATCGAGTTGCGGGCGATGCCCGGGGCGGTGACGACGAAGCGGTAGACCCCCGGCGGCAGGTCCAGTTGGTAGGTGCCGTCGGGCCCGGTCACCACCGAAACCGGTTCGCTCCGGTCGGAGTGAAGGCCCTGGATCTCCACCCCCGAGCCGGGCTTGCCGTCGGGCATCCAGACCGTGCCCGAGACCTGGGTCCCTGGCCGCAGCTGCAGCTCGATCGGCCCGCTCCCGGTGACGACCGTCTTGGTGCCGCTGCGCCTGCCTTTGCGGGCGATCACCGTGAACTCGTGGATGAAGGGCGGGCTTCCGAGGGAGAAGCGCCCGTCGGGCCCGGAGCGCACCGACTGCTCGCAGGCGTCGCAGCCGACGACGGCGTCGGCCACCGGGGCCCCGCCCTCGTCGCGCACTGTGCCGCCCAGCGTCGGCGCGGGATTAAGCGAGAGATCGCCCAGGTCCGGCGACACCGGGCGATCCACCATCAAGGGTTCGTAGCCGGCGGACTCCACGGCGAAGATCACCCGATCCTCGGTCGAGGGCAGCGGCAGCTCGAACCGGCCGTCGGCGCTCTCGCCGTCGTGATCGTCGATGCGGAAACGCTTGAGCGGCTTGCCGTCGCTGACCACCCGGCCCTTGAAGACCTTCTCCCGCTTGACCAGCACCTTCACCGGATCGCCGCCGGCGATCGCCACCACCCGCTCGAGCTGCTCGATGCCGCGCTGGGTGACGCGGACCATGTAGTTGCCCTTGGGGCGCAGCGGGCGGATCTCGAACTTGCCCGCGGCGTCGGTGACCGCCGGCTCAGCGCCGCGCGGGGCAACGCTGACGGACACGCCGCTCACCGGCGCGCCGAGGTCATCGACCACGGTACCGCTGACCGCCTCACCGGCCTTGAGCTCCGCCGCGACCTTCGCCAGCACCCCGTCTTCGATGGTGATCTTCTGGCGCTCCGAAGGGAGGAAGTCCGGGTGCGAGGCGACGAGCCAATAGGTGCCCGCGGGGAGCCCGCGCATCATCACCACCCCGTCGGCACCCGAGGGACGGTCGCTGCGGAAGCTGCCTTCCTTCTCGACGTACATCACCACGCTCGCGCCTTCGACCCGGCGACCGGAGACGGCGACGGTGACCTGGGCCCCGGCGCGCGGCTCGAGCTGGAGATCGACGCCGCTCTTCGGCGCGGTGACCTTGACGTTGCCGCCCCCCCAGTCGGAGTGGTGGGCATGGAGCTCGTAGAGGCCCGCCGACGGCACCGGCGCGAGGAACTTGCCTTCGAAGTCGGAGATCACGCTGTCGCCGGTGGGGGTGATCAACACCGAGACCCCTGGCGCCGGCCGCCCGTACTCGTCGAGCACCCGGCCGGAGATCCCGACGCCCTTCTGCAGCTGCAGCTCGACGGCGGCCTCGCTCGCCTGGACCTTCACCGGCACCGACGCAGGGGTGAAGCCAACCGCTGAGCCGCGCAGCAGGTAGTCGCCCTGCCCCAGCGGCCCCAAGGTGATGAGCTCGCCGGTCTTCGCGGTGCGCTTGCTGACGACCTCTCCCGCCGGGGTGAGCACCTCGACCTGGGGATCGGGGACGGGCTGATCGGCCTCGTCGACGACGGTGATGGCCAGGTGACCACCCTGCTCGAGCTCGACGTTGATCCGGGTGACGAGCGCCTCGAGCGACACCGACTGGGGCGCCGAAGAGAGCGCGCCGGCGACGGCGGTGACGAGCACCTTGTCCGGGTACAGCGCCCCGAAGGTGGCCAGAGCGTTCTGGCTGCCGGCCTCCCGCGACAGATGATCTCCGTGGGCCTTCACCTGCCCGTCGATCGGCTTACCCCCGTGGGTGAGCGTGACCTCGAGGCGGCGGGGCTTGAGCAGGGTCAGCTTGATCGGATCCGGGCCCGCCTCGGCCTGGGTCACCGCCGCCGGCAACCGGTTGGGCGCCTCGGCGAGAAGGTAGAAGGGGCCCTCGCCGAGCCCTTTGAGCTCGAAGATTCCCTGGGCATCGGCGGTCGCCTCGTGGAAGCGCGCGAGGCGGCGGGAGATCGCGTGCACCGTGCCGGAGATCGGGTTGCCATCTTCGTCGCGGAGCTTGCCGACGATCGACCGCAGCGGGGGCAGGAACAGCTCGACTGGATCCCCGGGGGCAGCGCGTTCTTTGAGCCCGTCGCCGAAGCCCGCGCCGCGGGCCCAGACGGTGAAGGAGACGCCAGCGAGGTGCTCGAAGCGGAACTCACCCTTGTCGTCCGACCGGGTGGTCGCGCCAGGGACGAGCTCTCCGCGGTGGGCGGCGAGGAGGGCTCTCGCCGTCTGGGCCGATTCCCGGGCGCGGCAGGAGAGCAGCAGCTCGGCGCAGGTGGTGCACTTGAGCCCGATCAGGCTCTGCTGGCCGCTGGCAGCGAGGAAGACGTCGGCGTTTTTCACCGGCGCGCCTGACGGGTCGCGAATCACGCCGGTGAGCGTCAGGCCCTCGGACTGGGCGAGGACCTCGACGGGGTGGAACTCTGGCAGCGGCGCCGCGGAGAGGGTCTCCAGGGTGCCGGCCGGCGCCACCGGCCTGGGCCAGAGCCAGATCGCCGCGGCGACCCCGACCAAAAGCAAGACCGCGGTGAGGACCAACCTGCGCATGGGGGCCTTCAGAACCTTGCTGGCAAGGCTAGTCCTCAAGACACTCGGCGCGCGAGCCGTGTTCCCCTCGATCGACGCTTGATCTCGGCCCTAGAAGTCGTACCGGATCGCGATCGTCCCACCGAGGACCTTGGCCTGGTAGCTGTACGACGGCACCGGGTCGGTGGCTTCCTTGATCGCCTCCCGCGGCAGGAGGAACTGCGCCTGCACCGCGGCGTCGATGTTGATCGGTGACGCGAAGATCTCCAGCGGGTCGGGAAAGTTGAAGCCGACGCCGGCAGCGACGCCGATCGTGTCCGCATCGAGGATGTTGGTCCCCGGCGCGGTCTGCTTCGGCACCGTCGTCGGCCGGAAGAAGCCGCCCGCGCGGGCCGAGAAGCGCTCGCTGAGACGGTACTCGACGCCGAGCCGCGCTCCGACGGTGTCGACGAAACCCGGCTTCTGCTGGGGCGAGTTGATGTCGAAGGCGGTGTCGAGCCCGAGCGCCTTCAGCGTGTCGCCCGACAGGCCGATGGTGAGGTTGACGTAGGGCGACGGGGCCTCGCTCCAGTGCTGCCACTCGCCGTCGAGGGACACCGTCAGCTCCGGGGTGATGTCCCACGCCCCGCCGAACGCGACGGTGTGCGGCGTGTAGTGGGTGTCGCCGTCGATCGCGAACGCGAGCGAGCCGATGCCCTGGAGATTGACGCTGGCGGGGATGTGGTAGTGCAGCTTCATCTCGGCGCGGAAGGTGACGCCGAAGCGCAGCCGTTCGATCGGGTGGATCTGGATCCCGGCGACCGGCGCGACCCGGGTCGCGAGGTGGGAATCGATCGACCGGGCGCTCACTGTCTTGTTGAAGAGATCGACGTCGACGTTGGCCCCGAGGCCGACGAGGTCCGCGAGCGCCTGGGCCCCCAGGCCGAGCGTCAGCCAGTCGAAGATCTTCACGCCGAAGCCGACGTGGATCACGATCCGCTCGGAGTGCGACTGGTAGTGGTACCAGAACGGAGTGCCGGTGTCGGGCGCGAGCACCCGGAGCAGCCGCTGGCTGGGGATGTAGATGCCCAGGCCGAGCGCGACCCGGTTCTTCACCTTGCCGCCCAGAGGGAAGAGCAACCCCAGCGAATATCCGACCGTGTCGCTCGCGGTCAGGTCGGCGCAGCGCGGGTTGGGGGCCTGCAGTCCATCGGGCGCGGTGATCGGCGGGCACAGCGGCCGGGCCCGGTCCTTCGCCGGATCGACGCCGGGATACCCGGGGGCGTCGTTCACCATCCGGTTGAACTGGAAGGAGAAGCCGAAGTCGACGTCCTTCCGGTCAACGAGGAGCGCCGGGTTGTAATAGACGGCGGTGAAGTCCTTCGCTTCGGCGGTCATCGCGCCGCCCATCGAGGCCGCGCGGGGGCCGAAGCCAAAGGTGTCGTAGACGGTGGCGAACGCGGGGGAGCCAGCCAGCAGGACCAGCAGCCCGAGCCGCCGCATCACTCTTCGGCGAACGGCTGAATCGCCTGGGCGACCGCGAGCTCCTGCCGGGCTTCCGACAGCTCGGAGTTGGTCGCACGCAAGCGGTCAGAGAGCACCTGAACGAAGCTCCACAGCATCTTCACCGCGAGAATCGACTCGCGCTTCATCAGGGTCATCAGATCCTGACGGGCGATCACCATCACCCGGGTGGGCTCGGTGGCCCGCACGGTCGCCGACCGGGGGGCGTTGTCGATCAGCCCCATCTCTCCGAAGTGGCCGCCGGCGCGCAGCTCGGCGATCTCGACGCCGTTCTTCTCGATCGCAACCCGGCCCCGAATGACGACGAACAGCTCTTCACCCGGCTGGCCCTCGGTGACGATCTCCCGTCCGCCGGGGAAGGTGCGGGTGGTGGCGATCGACAGCACCGCGGTCTGTTCTTTGTAGGTGAGGTGGCGGAAGAGGGGGATCTTCTTCAGCGCCTCCATCCGCGACTGGGCTTCGACGGTCTCTTCCGAGGCGGCGCCGGCCTCTCCGGCGATCTTGACCACGACCGCGGTGATGTTGTCCTTGCCGCCGCGCTCGTTGGCGAGGTCGATGAAGCGCTGGGGCAGCTCGGCGTTGCCGACGGCGGCGACCAGCGGTGCGACCTCGTCGTCGGCGAGGTAGCCGTGCAGCCCGTCGCTGCAGAGCATGAAGGTGTCGCCGGGGAGGAGATCGACGATCAAGGTATCGACCTGCACCGATTCCTGGATACCGACGGCGCGGGTGATGACGTTGCGGTAGTTGGAGGTCGCGGCCTGGTCGCGGGTGATCGTGCCGGCCTTCAGCTGGGCGGCGATCAAAGTATGATCTTCGGTGAGCCGGTGGCACTGGCCGCCGCGCACGAGGTAGACGCGGCTGTCGCCGACGTGGCCGATGACGCCACGGTTGCCGGCGATCACCATGCAGACGAAGGTGGTGCCCATGCCCCGCTTGGTCGTGTCGGTCGAAGCGGTGCGGTAGATGTCGGCGCAGGCGCGCTGGATCGCAACCTCGACGAGCGACGCGGCAGCGGCGCGGGTCGCCTGGCTGGCGTCCTTGGCGAGGTCCTTGAGGATGTTCTTGTTGGTGGTGATGTGCTGCTTGACCACCTCGACGGAGCGGTTGCTGGCGACCTCGCCCGCGGCGTGCCCGCCCATTCCATCGGCGACGATGTACAGACCCAGCGGCGGGTCGACGAGCATCGCGTCTTCGTTGTGCTGGCGCTTTCGGCCGACGTCGGTCAGGCCATGGGCTTCGGTGGTGAGCACGGAGTCTTGACCTTATGAGACGCGATCAGAACAGGGCAAGAAACTAGCGATCAGCTGGAGAGGGCCCTCTTTTCCAACGCCTTGAGAAAACCGGCGGCGGTGAAGAAAGTCAGTTCGACATGGCCGACTTTGAGCCGGGTGTTGTTGGACAGGGGGGTCGGCTTCTTGGGGACGAGTTTCTTGCCGCCGACCTGGGTGCCGTTCTTCGAGCCGGCGTCGACGATCGCCCACCCGTCGGACGGCTCGTCGCGCTGAAACCAGCCGTGGAAGCGGGACACCGAGGGGGCGTCAATCTCGACGTCGTTGTTGGCGGTGCGCCCAAGGGTGATCCGCCGCTGGAAGGCGTTGTCCTTGGTCTTCTCGAGGTAGACGACAGTGGGCTCGCCAGCGCCGATGGTGGCGTCGGTGACGCCGCTGGCGGTCCGGAAACGAAACGAGGCGCTGTCCTGGGGATCGTCGTCGCCGACGTGGGGCTTCTCCTCGGGCGGCTCGTAGAGCAGCACGGCGCGGCCGGCGAGGCGGGCTTCGAACGCCTTCGGATCTTTGACGTGGCGCTGAAGGCAGATGAGGAGCGGTTCAGGCAAGGGGCGGATTTAACAGTGCGACGCACTGTTGGTACAGCGCCGGGCGCGCCTCCTGGACCCAGGGAAGCTCGGTGACGAGGCGCAAGTAAAATGGCGCGTTGCGGCTGAAGTAGACGGCGCGCGCGAGATCGTCGAGCACCTGGGCGTTGAAGCCGAGCCGGGCGGAAGCCTGGGCGCGAACGAAGTACAGCGTTGGGGCGTCGACGAAGCGGGCGAGCGATGCCGAGAGCCGGCGTTTTGCGGCGAACACGCCCAGCTCGAGGTTGAGCAGGTTGACCCGGCGGCGCAGGAACAGGTGCTCGCGCAGGTAGACCTCGGCGGAGGTCCCCGGGCGCGAAGAGAAGAGGCGATCGAGGGCGTCCTCGGGGTGGGCCTGGGCGAGGGCGAGGGTGGTGAGCCACTGGGACTCTCCGCCGGAGAAGCCGGCCTGCTCGAAGAGCTGGGGGTCGACGGCGTTGCCGAGGACGATCGCGGTGAGCAGCGCGTGACGGGCCTCGGCGTCCTTCGTGGGAGGAGCGCGGAGCACGGGCGGCAGCTGCGGGGGCGCCGAGGGGAGCTCTGGGGCCGACGGCGGGAGCAGCCCGGTCAGCAGCGACTGCCAGTCGAGGCGGTCGAGGGTGGGAAAGCCGCCGGCCTGGGCGCGCATCCGGCGGACGTTGAGCCGGTGGAGGCCGATGACGGTGGAGGCGTAGACGGCCGCGACCCCACCGGTGAAGAGGACGCTCACGGGTCGTCGTCGCCCGAGCGGCCGTTGGAGCCGTCGGTGGCCAGGCCGTCTTCGTCCTCGGCAGCCGAGGCGTCGGGAATCCGGAACTCCTCGCCGAGCCAGCGCCCGAGATCGACTTCCTTGCAGCGGACGCTGCAGAAGGGGAAGCCGGGGTTCTGCGCCCGGGGGAGCACCGCGTGTTTGCAGGTCGGGCAGCGCAGATCCATCGCTCTTGTCTTAACGTCATCCTCAGCCGTGGAAAAGCGAACCCTGATCCTGATGGTGTTGGTGCTGGTGGCCGGCTGCCGCGGCGGCGGGCCGAAGAAGATCGAGATGCCGCCCGAGCCGAGGTGCGGTGACGGGACGATCAACCCGGGCGAGGACTGCGAGGGTAGCAATCTGGCTGGGGCGACCTGCAAGAGCCTGGGCTTCGACGAGGGCACGCTGGGGTGCGGCAACAGCGACTGCAAGTACGTCACCTCGCTGTGCAGCAAGCGGTGCGGCAACGGGTTGCAGGATCCGGGTGAGGCCTGTGACGGGACGCTGGGGGTCGGCGCCTGCGTCACCTTCGGCTACCAGGTGTGCACCGCGGCGTGTCAGCTGGATGTGACCCACTGCGTACCGACGCTGTTTCAGGTGGGGGCCGCGCTGCAGGTGGCCAAGGGCGGGCCGGCGGTGATCGGG
>JAYVRT010000992.1:0-3319 GCA_043776025.1 Archangiaceae bacterium
CTTCGCCAGGCCCACCGTCTCGGCCCGGAACCCGTGCTCGCCCTGCTCGGTGAAGCCGACGGAGAAGAGATCCTCGGCGAACGGGTCCTCGGGCAGCTCGTCCACCTTGTTCAGCGGGAAGGGCCACAGCCGCAGCACGTCCACGCCGTAGCCCTGCAGGCCCTTGGTCGAGCCGAGCAGCAGCCGGTGGACGTCGGAGAAGAAGCTGCCCGAGCCGCCCTTCACCTCGCGGCGAATCCCTAAGATCCACCCCGCGCGCTTGGGCGCCCGGACGAACGGCTGGGCGTGGGGGCCGAACAGCTCGTCGTCCGCGGTGAAGACGGGGATCGAGGTGATCGGCTCGAGGGTGACCTGGGTGCCAGGCGGAACGGGCATGTCCCCTTTGGGGACTGCGCCGTCGGTGAAGATCGCGAAGAAACTGCTCAGGGTTGGCATGAACGACTTGCCCTGAATCCTACGCCGTCCCCTGGCGGTCGGCGATGTTTCTAGAACAGTCCGCCCTCACGGTATTGGCCCCAGACCTTGCGGAAGACATCGGAGACCTCTCCGAGGGTTGCGTAGGCCTTCACCGCTTCGAGCACCGGGGGCATCAGGTTGTCGGTTCCCCGGCACGCGGCCTCGATCTTCGCCAGCGCCGCCGCGACCCTGGTGCCGTCGCGCTCGCGCTTCACCTTCGCCAGGCGGTCGAGCGCCTCCTGGTACACCTTCTCGTCGATCTTCAGCAGCTCGATCGGTTGGGCCTTGTCGGTCTTGAAGACGTTGACGCCGACGATCTTCCGATCGCCCTGCTCGACCTCGCGCTGCCAGCGGTAGGCGCTCTCGCCGATCTCCTTCTGCGGGAACTGCTCTTCGACCGCGCGGATCACCCCTCCCATCTCGTCGATGCGGCGGATGTAGTCGGTGGCGATCTTCTCCATCTCGTCGGTGAGGTGCTCGAGGTAATAGCTGCCGCCCAACGGGTCGACGACGCGGGTGACCCCGGTCTCGTAGGCGATCAACTGCTGGGTCCGCAGGGCGATGGTCGCCGCCTCCTCGGTGGGCAGGGCGTAGGTCTCGTCGAGCGAGTTGGTGTGCAGCGACTGGGTGCCGCCGAGGACCGCCGCCAGCGCCTGCAGCGCGGTGCGGGCGACGTTGTTGTACGGCTGCTGGGCGGTGAGCGAGACGCCGGCGGTCTGCACGTGGGCGCGCATCTGCATCGAGCGCGGGTCGCGGGCGCCGAAGCGATCGCGCAGCACCTTCGCCCAGATCCGGCGGGCGGCGCGCAGCTTGGCGATCTCCTCGAAGAAGTCATTGTGGACGTCCCAGAAGAAGCTCAGCCGGGGTGCGAAGTCGTCGACGTTCATCCCCCGCTTCACGCACTCCTCGATGTAGCCGATGCCGTCGGCGAGAGTGAAGGCGAGCTCCTGGGCCGCCGTCGCTCCCGCTTCGCGGATGTGGTACCCGCTGATCGAGACCGCGTGCCACCGGGGCATGTGCTTCTGGCAGAACTCGATCATGTCCACCACGATCCGCACCGACGGGCGCGGGGGGACGATCCACTCCTTCTGGGCGATGAACTCCTTGAGCATGTCGCTCTGAATCGTGCCGCCCAGCTTCGCCATCGGCACGCCCTGCTGCTCGGCGACCGCGATGTACATGCAGAGCGCGACGATCGCCGAGGCGTTGATCGTCATCGAGGTGGTGACCTCGTCGAGCTTGATCCCCTGAAAGAGGATCTCGAAGTCCGCGAGGCTCGAGCAGGTGACGCCTTCCTTGCCCACCTCGCCGCGGCTCATCGCGTGGTCGGCGTCGTAGCCCATCAGCGCCGGCATATCGAAGGCGGTGGAGAGCCCGGTCATCCCCTGGCCGATCAGGTACTGGAAGCGCTTGTTGGTGTCCGACGGAGAACCGAAGCCGGCGAACTGCCGCATCGTCCAGAACCGGCCGCGGTACATCGTCGGCTGCACGCCCCGGGTGAAGGGGAACTCGCCCGGCAGGCCGAGGTCGGCGGGGTCGGCGTTCTTCCGATCGGCGGCGGTGACGACGTCGGGGATCACGATCCCCGAGTCGGTGCGGAAGCTCTCCTCGCGAAGCGGCGTCTTCGCCACCACCGGATCGAGGGTGTGCTTCTTCCACCGGCTGACTTCGGACATCAGCTGCTTCACCGCGGCGGCGTCGAACAGCTTCGCCGGGCGGACGGCGGCCTTCGCCTTGCCCTTCGCCTTTGCCTTCACCGGCGCGCGGTTGCTGCGCTTGGGAGCCGACCGGGAAACCCGCTTCGCGACCTTCTTCGACGAGTGAGCCATGGGGTGGCGAAATAGCACCCTTGATCCGGGCCTGCCACGTTCGCCAGGCAGCTTTGGCTTGCCGGGACGCCGCTGCTGACCCGTGACAATCCCGGGCCGCGATGCTGAGTTCCGACCTGGGCTTGAAGCCCCGACCGGGCTACCCGCCCTGGAGCCAGATGAATCGAATCGATGGACTCGAGGGCGACGCCGGCGAGCGCCTCGTCCGCCTGACCGGACAAAGCCTCGATCGGAGCCTCGACGGCGCGCTGCAGGAGTTGGTGCGGCGCACCTCGGTCGAGCTGGGGGTTCCGATTGGCCTTGTCAGCCTGGTGCTCGCCAGAACCCAGTTCTTCCGGGCGCAGGTCGGGCTTCCGCCGGACCTCGCGGCGGTTCGCGCCACCGATCGCGACGCCTCGTTTTGCCAGTTCGTCGTGCGTGACCGGAAGGCGTTCGAGGTCACCGACGCGCAGACGGATCCGCGCGTGCCGCAAGACCTCGTGCAACGGTACGGGATCCGCGCGTACCTCGGCGAGCCAGTCCTCATCGGCGGCGCGGTGGTTGGCTCGCTGTGCGCCATTGACCTCAAACCGCGCGAGTTCACCACAAAGCAGCGGGAGACCCTCAAGGGCCTGGCGGGCCGGGTCAGCGAGCGCCTTGAGCAGCTGGCGAATCCTGTCGTCACCGCCCGACTCCTCGAGAGAGCGACGGCGCCCGCGTTCGCCGAGCTGCGCAACCTCTTGTCTCCAATGCACTCCAACCTCGCCTTCGCGAGGGTCGCGGTCACGGAGCTCGCCGCCCTCAGCCAGCTCTTCACCCTGCCTCGGGATCAGTGGGCCGCTGCGCCGGTCGCGGGGGCGATCGGGGGAGCCGCCGATGCGCTGACGGATCTGACCGCGCTCCTCGCGGAAATGGAAGTGGTGACCGAGAGGGTGGCCGCCCAGATCTTCGGCCTCGAGCGCGCCCTGGCCAGAGGCACGCCGGGCTCCTCGGCGGCGCAGGTGATCGCCAGCGCCAGCACCCTCTCGCTCCACCACACCAAGCTCGTCGGGGGG
>JAYVRT010000993.1:0-3315 GCA_043776025.1 Archangiaceae bacterium
TCTTCACGTTCACCTTGACGATCAGGGTGCCGCGCGCCTCCTGCTCGCCGCGCAGCAGCGGCCCGGCCAGCTGTTCGACATCGCGCAGGAACCGGCGCGAGGCGATCAGGATCAGGCGATCGACGTCGGCGACGACGGTGAGGGTCTTGAGGTCGATGAGCGACAGGCGCAGCGCGTAGTTCTTCTCGTCGAGCGACAGGGCCCCGGAGACGGCCCGGGTGATGTCGCCCAGCTCGGAGAGCGCCTGGGCGACGCAGGCGGGCTTGCCGGCGCACTTCACCAGCTCGCCGTACTTCTTCTCTCCCAGCCGGGTGCGCAGCTCCTCGGCGCTGACGACGCCGAGCTTCTCTTTCGCGGCGGCGGTGGCGAGCGCCTTGGTGACCTGGGAGCCCATGCCGATCAGGGTCGGAGGGGTGTCGAGGTCGATGAGGGCGACCTTCGCCGGCGCCGCGGCGGCGCCGAGCGAGCAGGCCAACATTGCCGTGAGCAGAGCCGTCATGGTTAACGGTGGACCATAAGGGCAGCCATGGCCGACGTCGAACAACAACTCCCGCCAGATTTCATCGAGCTCGAATTTTGCGTCGAGCCCAACTACGCCGGCTGGCGGCTCGACCGGTACCTCTGCGCCAAGATTCCCCGGCTGTCGCGCACCCGGGTGCAAGGGATCATCGAGCGCGAGCTGCTGTGCGAGAAGAAGCTCAAGCCGTCGTCGCTGGTGACCGCGGGCCTGAAGTTCCGGCTGCGGCGCAAGGCGTTGCCCGAGCCCGAGGTGCCCGGGGCGGACGAGGTGAAGGAGATCTTCCGCGACGCGTGGCTGTTGATCCTCGACAAGCCGGCCGGGCTGCCGATTCACCCCACGGCCCGCTACCACCACGGCACCCTCGTCTCGCAGCTGAAGGCCAGGGGAGAAGAGGCCTGGCCGGCGCACCGGCTGGACCGGGAGACCTCGGGGCTGCTGGTCTGTGCCCGCTCGACGGCGGTGAGCCGGGTGCTCGGCGACGCCTTCACCGGCTCGGAGGTCCACAAGGAGTACCTGGCGATCTGCGAGGGCGAGCCGCCCGACACGTTCGAGGTGGACGCGCCGATCTCCGAAGGCACGGAGCTGATCCGGATCGCGGTGCGAATCGACCGGGAGAACGGCAAGCCGGCGCAGACGAAGTTCGCGGTCGAGCGCCGCTTCGAGCGCGATGGGGCGAAGTTCGCGATGCTCCGCTGTTTTCCCCGCACCGGACGGCAGCACCAGATCCGGATTCACCTCCAGCAGGCCGGCTTTTCGCTGGTGGGCGACAAGATGTACGGATCCGACCCGGGCTTCTTCGACCGCTTCAGCAAGCACGCGCTCGAGCCCGAGGCGTGGGTGAAGCTGCGGCTGCCGCGGCACGCGCTGCACGCGGCGAAGATTTCCTTCGAGCACCCGGGCACCGGCGCGCCGGTGTCGTTCGAGTCGCCGCTGCCCAAAGACCTCGCCGACTTCGCGGGCGGCCCTACAGCGGACTGAAAGAGGTCCCCGGCTCCGGGTCGCAGCGCCAGGCGCGCCGCACGGTGGCGTGGCAGTGCGAGACCTGGATGCCGGGCGCGGAGACCTCCCAGCTGAAGTTCCCGGTGCGGGTCGCGACCGCCCCTGGCCCAGCAGCGAGCCGGGACTGTTCGACCCACCCGGGCATCGAGTCGGCGAGGTGATCGGCGGCGGCCTTGTCCTCGACGCAGTCGGGGCACGCCTCGACGGGGGCCCGCGAAAAGGCCAAGCGGGCGGTGTCGATGATGAGTCCGGCCCCGACGGCGCCGCACCCGGGTAGGAGGCAGGTTGCCCACAGAATGATCAGTCGATTGAGCACGGGCGGCAGGCTGAGCATCGGCCGTACCAGCCGGCAACGCGGCGGCGGCTCTGGGGCGACCGCGAAGGAGCTGGGCAGAAAGCCGCGCAGCCCACGCGCACCTGGCCGCGGGACTTTGGCGTCCTTCGTCGCGGCTGAAGGCGGAGCAGTCCCCGGCGACCCGCGTGCGCAACTCGTCGAGCAGCCCAGACTGAACCAGCACCACGAAAGGACTCTCGCGTGCGCTTCGTGGGCCTGGTGCGCATGTTTCATGCGCATCAACCTCCACTGCGGCGGCCCGGTGGTCTTCAGGCCGGCAGGTGGCTGCTGACCTGCGCCTTCAGCTCGGTGAGGTACTTGCCGGAGAAGCAGGCGGAGCAGAAGGTCTTGCGCTCGGGGTCGCCGACCGCGGTGTGCAGGCCGTCGAGGGTGAGGAAGCCCAACGACTCGGCGGTGATGTACTTGGCGATCTCCTCGATCGAGTGGGAGCTGGCGATCAGCTCCTGCCGCGAGGGGGTGTCGATGCCGTAGTAGCAGGGCCAGGAAGTCGGCGGGCTGGCGATCCGCACGTGGACTTCGCGCGCGCCGGCGTCGTGGAGCATCTTCACGATCTTCCGCGAGGTGGTGCCGCGGACGATCGAGTCGTCGACCACCACCACCCGCTTGTCTTTGAGCGTCGCCCGCACCGCCGAGAGCTTGAGCTTCACCCCGAAGTGCCGAATCGACTGCTGGGGCTCGATGAAGGTGCGGCCGACGTAGTGGCTGCGGATCAACCCGACGTCGTACGGCAGGCCACTGCCCTGGGCGTAGCCGATCGCCGCCGCCACGCCCGAGTCGGGCACCGCGATCACCAGGTCCGCCACCGCCGGCTGTTCCTTCGCCAGCTGGATCCCCAGCTTCTTGCGGGTCTCGAACACCGACAGGCCGTAGAGCTCGGTGTCGCTGCGCGCGAAGTAGACCTGCTCGAAGATGCAGCGGCCGGGACGTTCTTTCTTCAGCGGGAAGCTCGAGCGCAGGCCGTGCTCGTCGATCACCACCATCTCGCCCGGCTCGATCTCGCGAAGGTACTCGGCCTCGATCAGATCCAGCGCGGTGGTCTCGGAGGCGAGCACGTAGGCGTTCTTCACCCGCCCCAGCACCAGCGGCCGGAAGCCAAAGCCATCGCGCACCGCGACCAGCTTCTTCTCGGTCAGAAAGAGCAGCGAGTAGGCGCCGACGACCTCTTTGAGCGCGTCCACCAGCCGCTCTTCGAAGGTCGCCGACCGCGACTTGGCGATCAGGTGAAGCAGGGTCTCGGTGTCGGAGTCGGACCCGAAGATCGTCCCCTCGCCTTCCAGCCGCACCCGCAGGGCGTCGTGGTTGACCAGGTTGCCGTTGTGGGCGACCGACATCTGGCCCATCGACCAGGCGACCATCAGAGGCTGGGCATTGGCGAGCAAGCTGCTTCCAGCGGTGCTGTAACGGACGTGACCGATCGCGCTGCGCCCGGGGAGCTGTCCGA
>JAYVRT010000994.1:0-11406 GCA_043776025.1 Archangiaceae bacterium
TTTCCCTGCGAAGGACCTCAGCCGTGCTCAACCTCGAAGTGATCAACCACCGTCAACCCCGCGAGATCAGATCGGTCTCAAACCGGTCGGCGTCCTAGCTAGGGTTTCATCCGCCGGCGCAGGTCGAGGCAGAAGCTCTTCGGCTGCCAGAACTTGGCGGTGACGTCGCCGAAGCGCAGGGAGGCCCCGTCGCGCAGCGGCACCACCGCGGCGTTGGCGACCCGGGCGCCGTCGACGAAGGTGCCATTCTTCGAGCCTGAGTCTCCCACCATCCAGCGGGTGCCGTCGGTGCGGAAGAAGCCGTGGTTCTTCGACATCGCGGCGAAGGGGAGGATCACCCCGTTGGTCGGGGCGCGGCCGAAGGTGACGTCTCCCGAGCCACGCAGCTCGATGACCAGGGTCGGCATCATCTGCACCGAGACCAGGTCGGACTCGATCGTCTGCCGCGCCTGCGTCGTCTCCGCCCAGTCCTCCGCCGGAGCGACCACCAGCAGCACTGGGGAGACGAAGTGCTTCTCGAGCTCTTCCGCATGCCGCTTCGCGAGGTAGACCGTTTCCTCCAGCGTGGTTAGCGGACCTGCGGGACTCTCGATGGGCATGGCTTCTTGGGGAGGACGATAAGTGAGCCGCCCTTGGAAAAGAACAATTCAATGGGGGCCCTGACGCAAGGTATGTCGCGAGGATGCTCCTCAAAGGCAAGAAGCTGCTGATCACCGGCGTGCTCACCCCCCAGTCGATCGCGTTCGGCATTGCCGAGCAGGCGCTGGCGGAGGGCGCGGAGATTCTCCTCACCAGCTTCGGCCGGCCGATGTCGCTGACCCAGCGCTCGGCGAAGAAGCTCAAGCCCACCCCCGACGTCCTCGAGCTCGACGTCACCAACCCCGAGCACTTCGTCGCGCTGGCGAAGACGATCAAAGAGCGCTGGGGCCGCCTCGACGGCGCGGTGCACGCGATCGGCTATGCGCCCGAGGACGCGCTCGGCGGCCGGTTCCTCACCACCCCCTGGGCGAGCGTGGCGCAGGCGTTTCAGATCTCGACCTTCTCCCTCAAAGAGCTGGCCGCCTCGCTCGCGCCGCTGATGGACCAGGGCGGCAGCATCCTCACCCTCGACTTCGACAACTCGACCCAGGCCTGGCCGCTCTACGACTGGATGGGCGTCTGCAAGGCGGGCCTGGTCTCCTGCGTCCGCTACCTCGCCCGGGACCTGGGCCCGAAGAAGATCCGCGTCAACGCGATCGCCGCCGGCCCGCTGGCCACCATCGCCGCCAAGGGGATCCCCGGCTTCAAGCACCTGGAGAACAAGTGGACCCGCCAATCGCCGCTGGCGTGGGACGCCCGGGGCGACGCCTGTCACCTCGCGGTGGCGAAGACCTCGTGCGCGCTGCTGAGCGACTACTTCGCCTTCACCACCGGCGAGACGGTGCACGTCGACGGTGGCTACCACGCGATCGGCGCCGAGCCGGTCGAGCCCGTCGCGGTGGCGGAAGCCAGGTAGCGCTACTCGTCGAGGACGCAGCCGAACTTGTCGGAGTCGAAGCGGGCCCGCGAGCCCCACTCGGCCAGCGCGGTGGTGTCGACGGTCTTTCGATTGAAGTCGACGGTGAACTTCGTCACCGCCGGCGAGGCCCTGGTCCAGGCGGCGCAGTAGTCCTCGGGCATCTCCATCACGAAGAGGCAGCTGCACAGCTCCTTCGCGGTGTAGGCGGTGGCGAGCTCGAGGTCGTTGTTGTCGTACCGCCGCCCCTTGCTGCTGTCGCAGGAAGGCAGCGCGAGGAGCAGCAGGGCCCACAAGAGGCGCTTCACTTCGCCACCTCGATCGCACGCTTGAGGAACTCGTTGTAGTCGAACTCCTTCACGCGATCGTCGGCGACCCGCACCACCACCAGGTCGAGCGAGGGGATGATCGAGATCGACTGACCCCAGTGGCCGCGCGCAGCGAACTCGTCGCCCGGGACGCTGGGCATCGGCAGCGCGTCCTGCCCTGCCTCGGGCACCGCCTTGTTCACCGTCCACTGCCAGGCGTAGACCTCGTTCGGATCGCGGTAGAGCGGTTTGGCCTTGAAGCCGTCGGAGATCTGCAGCGACTGGGCGACCCAGCCGGAGGGCAGCAGCTGGCGGCCTTCCCAGCAGCCGTTGTTGAGCCAAAGGTAGCCGTAGCGCGCGAGATCGCGGGGCGTGGCGTAGAGGTAGCTGCTGCCGACGAAGGTGCCCTTCTGGTCGCGCTCGATCGCCGCCGAGAACATCCCCAGCGGGTTGAACAGCAGCTTCCACGGGTAGTCCGGGCCGACCTTCGGTTTGAGCACCGCGTCGACCACCGCGTTGAGCAACGTCGTGTCGCCGGACGAGTAGGCGTAGGTGGTGCCCGGCTCGTCGCGGAAGCGGTGGCCGGCGATGAAGTTCGCCATGTCGTGGTGGCCTTCGCCATAGAGCATCGCCAGCACGCTGCTCGCCTGGTTCGATTCGTCCTCGTAGACCTCTTTCCAGTCGAGGCCGCTGGAGAACTCGAGCAGGTGCTTCACCTTCAACTTCGCGCAGGCCTCAGGGTTGTCGAGCTTGAGGCGATCGCAGATCGAATCCGACGTCGACAGCTCGCCCCGGCCGACGGCGATTCCGGCGAGCGCGTTGACGAAGGTCTTGGTGACGCTCCAGGAGAGGTGACGCTTCGACGCGGTCCACCCGCGCCCGTAGTGCTCGTAGATCAGCTGGCCCTTGTGGATGATCACCACCCCGTCGGTGCGGATGCCCTTTCGCTCGGAATCGGCGCCGGTGAGGGTGAAGGCGTAGCGCTCCAACTCGGCGATCGCGTCGGCGTTGGCAGAGGGCGCCGCGTCCCACGCCTCGCGGGGGAAGGGGACGTTGTTGGGGCAGACGGCGAGCAGCAGGGCGAGGAGCATCTAGAAGTTCCCGGAGAGCAGCGTCGCCGAAGGGGCCACCGGCCGCTCGGTCCACCGCAGCATCGCGGTCGTCACCGTCGGCAGCGCCACGGTGTCAGCGAGCGTGTACAGCGCCGCGCCCGAGGCGTTGGTGCCCGAGACGCCGAGCAGCACTCCGCCGGTGAGCACCAGCGCCTGGGTGACGAGCGCGACCGCCAGCGCCGGGCCCCAGCGGAAGCGGCCGGGAGCGACCCGCTCGGCGGCGAGCCACTCGGTGAAGACCACCGCCAGAGGCGGCAGGAGCAGCGTGATCAGCAGCGCGGGCAGCGCCGCGGCGTAGAGGTTGTTCGAGACCTTGCCCACGCCGGTGCCGAGCATCAGCGAGCCGGGGGTGACGAACATCGCCGCTGCCGCTCCGGTTGCGACGAGCACCGCGGCCCGCGGCTCCTCAGCCTTCAGCTCGGGGACCACCGCTCCCAGCGGTGTTTCGGGGAACAACCGCGGTGAGGCCGCGCCCGCGGTGGAGGCGACGAGGAGTCCGAGCAGGAAGAAGCGGGCCATATGACCGCGCTTCATAACAACTCCGGCCGCTGTCGTTGCAGGCTTCAGGGCATCTCCGCGTTGCGACCGGCCGCCTCAACGGGTGCGCGTGGGCGAGAACAGCCCGAGCTTGCGCGCCCGCCGCGCCAGGGTGACCGGGTCGACCTTGAGCGTGGCGGCGGCCCGGCGGACGACTCCGTCGTGCTGGGCAAGGGCGTCGCCGATCAGCCTGCGTTCCAACGCCGCCAGCTTCGCCTTCAGCGAATCGGGGGCGGCGGGCTCGAGCGGAGCGTGTTGCAGAGGGTTCGGCAACCGGCCCGGCGCGAGCACCTCCATCGGCGCCGAGAGGAGCACCGCACGCTCGACGACGTTGCGCAGCTCGCGGACATTTCCCGGCCAGCCCCAGCCGGTGAGCCTGGCCTCCGCCTCAGGGGTGAAGCCGCGCGCCGACTTTCCCTGCATCTGGTTGAAGACGTCGATGAAAGACCGCGCCAGAGGGAGGACGTCGTCATTGCGCTCGCGAAGCGCCGGGACTTCGACGGTGAAGGTGTTGAGCCGGTAGTAGAGGTCGGAGCGGAAGCGGCCCGCTTGAACTTCTTCGGCGAGGTCGCGGTTGCTCGCGGTGACGACCCGGACGTCCACCCGCCGCACCGCTGAGCCGCCGACCGGGCGCACGTCGCCGGTCTCGATCACCCGCAACAGCTTCGCCTGAAGGTTCGGGGTGGTGTTCTCGATCTCGTCGAGGAAGATCGTGCCGCCGTCCGCGAGCACGAACAGCCCGGGGTGGTCACTGATCGCGCCGGTGAACGCGCCCTTCACGTGTCCGAACAGCTCACTCTCGAGCAGCGTCTCCGGCAGCGCGCCGCAGTCCTGGACCACGAAGGGCGCGCGGCTTCGCGGCGAGAGCGAGTGCAGCCGCTGCGCGAGCACTTCTTTGCCGGTGCCGGTCTCCCCCTGGAGCAACACCGTCACCTTGAACGGCGCCACCTGTCGCACGGCGGCGATCACCGCTTGCATCGGGAGGCTGGTGTAGCCGGGGCCCTCGCCGCCCTCGGCCATCGTCAGCACCGGGCGGGCGCGGTCGCGCAGCAACCGTTCGAGCTCCACTGACATCCGCTGCTGCTGCAGCTGCACCTCGTGCGACCGGCAGGCGGCGAGCACCGCCGCGCGCAGCTGCGCCACCGGCGCGTCCGGAGGCAGCGCTTGATCCACCGCGACCGAGTTGAACAGCTCGACCAGCAGCTCCGGCGCCGCGCGCGCGGCGAAGACGATGCGCGGCTTGAGCTCGGGCGGGCGGCCCAGGTGCAGCGTCGCTGCCTGGGACGAGGCTTCGATCAGGTGCGCGAGCGCCACCGACTGGTAGTCGTCGTCCCCGCACAGCAGCACCGCCGCCACGTCGCCGCGCTCGAGCAGCCGCTCGACCTCGGCCGGGTCTGCGCTGAACAGCAACTGGACGTCGCCTCGGAACGCGAGCGCCAGCGCCCGCTCCAGCCCGCTCGGCGCGCCGAAGACCACCACCCGAAGGCCGTGCTCGGCGAGGAAGCGCTTGAGCTCGATCTGCCCGGTGTCTTCGAAGCTGACGAACCGGACGCCGAGCGACGTCGTCGCGCCCTCGAGCAGCTTCTCCGACTTGTGCCGCCACCGCACCACGCCGCGCACCCGGATCCGCGGGCCGGCGGGCAGGCGGAAATCGAGATCCACCATCTCGCCCTCGAATGGGCCGTCGGCCGCGTCGGCCGGGCGCGCGACCAGACCCATTCCTTCTTCGGTGATGTTGATCGACCAACACCCCTCGAGCGCCGGCAGGCACAACACCGGCACAAACAGGGACTTGCGGTCGGACGCGGCTCTCATTCGATAATGAAATATTGTAGTTCAGTAATGAACTATCTCCTATGTGCCTTTGTCTACATCGGTAATTGGTAGGCGGTTTCAATAGTCGCAGACGAATGATTCATTCGTAATTTACTGCTGGATCTCTCCCTTTAATTATTTCAGGTACCTGCGATGAGGCCCCCGTCTTGCTCTGACGAGCCGCAAGGGGTGCGTCATGGGCACAGCGGTCAAAGTGGTGGGGGTTGGGGACTTCACCCCGGCCCAGGTGGTCAGCAACGACACGATGTCCCGGGCGATTCCTGGTTGGAGCGCCGAGCTGATTCGGGAGAAGACCGGAATTCTCTCGCGCCGCTTCCTTTGCGACATCGACGCCGAGCGGGGTCGGGCGATTCGCCCGGAGAGCGGTCCGAGCTCGAACTGCGACATGGCCGAGCAGGCGCTGGTCGACGCGCTGGCGATGTCCGGCCTTGGGCCGCGCGATCTCGATGCGATCTTCTTCATCACCTGCACGCCGGATCGCCCCGATTTCAACCACGACGCGATGGAGCTTCATCGGCGGCTGAGGATGCGAACCGACACGATGGCGCTGGTGATCAACGACGGCTGTGGCGGCACACCCTATGTCCTCGACCTGGTCCACAAGCTGATCCGCTCGGGCGCGATGGGGACGGTGGCGGTGGTCGCCTCGAACTTCGCCTCTGCGTTCGTCGACCGCCGGGTCTACTCGGACGAGCTGGAGCTGACCCCGGGACACAAGCTCTCCGGCTACCTCTCGATGTACGTCTTCGGCGACGGCGCTGGGGCGATGGTGCTGCGGTCCGACAGCGGTGCGGGGGGAATCGTCGAGTCGATGTCGGGTAACGCCCACGCCCCGCTGGTGCTGCGGCGGGGAGGCGGGGCGGAGGTCCCGTTTCTCCTCGCGGGTGCGCGGCCAGTGGACTTCGCCTTCGTCGTCAACGGCTACGAGGTGGCCCTCGGCTACCCCAAGCACATGCGGACCTGCCTCGAGGGTGTGGGCGGCAAGGACCTCGAACGGCTGGGCGAGGTGCGCCGCTACTACCTGCACCAACCCAACAAGCGGGTGCTCGATCGGTTCGCCTCGCTCTCGGGGCTGAGCGCAGACCAGGTCGCGTGCACAGTGCAGAGCTACGGGAACACCTCCGCGGCAGGGATGCTGATCTCCCTCTCGGAGGACGTGCGGCAGGGCCTGGTGAAGCTGGGTGGCGGAGAGCTCGTCTGCATCGCGGCCGCCGGGGCCAACGTCCACTACGGCGCGCAGCTGATTCGCCTCTGACAGGAGCGCGCATGACCCTCTTCGGCACCACCGCCACCAACCCCGTCCCCAAAGGGCGGCGCATCGTCGACCCACCGGACCTGACGATCTCCGACCTCGCGCTGCGGCTTCACGCAGCCACGCTCGAGGACACCTGCAAGGGGATGTTCTTCAACGGCATCCTTTCCGCGACCCTGGGCCTGCTCGGGCCCGACGCCCAGGCGCAGGTGCAGGCGAGCCTGCCGGAGAAGAAGTATGTCGACTTCTTCAACTATCCGATCGCCACGTTTCTCCCCGCGGCGTTTCGCGCGGCGAAGTTGCTGCAGACCACCCACGGGACCTTCGACGCCGCGATCCGCCAACTCGGCGAGCAGGCGATCGTCGACTTCCTCGGCACCCCCGTCGGCCGCACCCTGGTGACCGTCTCCGCCGGAGAGGCGAAGCGGCTGATGCGGGCGGCGCCCATCGCCTACAAGACCGCAGTCAGCTACGGCGCACGGGAGACGGTGGTCGGCTCGGACACCAGCTGCGTCTTCAAGGTGCGTCGCGACTTCATGCCCCACCCGTACCACGAGGGGGTGCTGCTCGCGGTGCTCCGGGCGCTCGGCTGCAAGGACGTGGTCGTTCGTGGGCAGAAGTTCGGCCTGATGGACGCGGACTACTTCATCTCGTGGACCTGAAAGAGGAGCTGCCAATGCGACGCATGTTCTTGATCTCGGTGACGCTGTGGGCGATGGCCGCGGCCGCGGGGGAAGTGACCTACGTCTTCGTCAGCGAGGAGGACCCTGCGGCGCCGCCGGACCCGGCGGTCTGCGCGCTCGCGCCGTTCATGACCAGCGCGAAGCTCGGCGCCAGCCTCTACAGCATCAAGACCAGCCGGAAGGACGGGCGCGTCACCGAGCGCCGGAAGAAGATCGGCAGGGCCACGGCATGCCTCGGCCTCACCAACCTGCTCTTCCCGCAAGGGCTGGTGCAGAACTTCTTTGTCCGGTTCGACCTGCCGCAGGGCGCGTACACCGCCTCCGGGACTTGCAGCGTGACTTCGAACAGCGTGCCCCAGCCGTTCATCATCCTCGCCGGCTGCGCGCTCCGGTTGGCGAGCTCCCCTCCGGGTGGCCTCGGCGGCGTCGCGACGAGCAGCTCTGTCCTCAACCCGCTGCGCCGGCCGGCCTTCTCGACCGGCTCGACCTGGACCCTCCACGAGTACCTCGCCGACGTCGCGCGGCCACCCGACGAGGATGAGGACGATTGACGATGACTCCCGAACTGCCGGTGTTGGTGGAGATCGAACAGCCCGACGGCTCGCACGGGTTCGTGCGGGTGGGCACCGCCCGGCGAGACGGGGCGCACTTCGTGCTCGACCTCAAGGCGCTGCGGATCAGCCCCGTCGACGCCCCCGTCGAACCCGTGCCGCTGGCCGCGCCCGCGCCGCCCGCCCAGGGAGGAACTGTCGAGGACCTCGAGTACATCGCCGCGCGCGCGCGCCGGACGCTCAACGATCCGTCGAAGGCCCGCTGGCACCAGCAAGAGCGGGCCCTGCTGGAGCAGGTCGAGCTCGAGCTGCTGCGCTGCAGGGAAGGGCGCAAAGACCCGAGCTGACGGCTTGCGCGTGGCCTCGGCGACCGAACATTTTGTTGCACCGCTTCGCAGGCAGCCGAGTTTTTGGCGTCGATGCTCCGATCTTGCACGCTGGGTTGGGCCGCGCTGTTCGTCTTCCTCCTTGCGGGGTGCGGACCAACGGTGGATCCGATGCACGGCTGCGTCGGCGCCACGTGCGCAGTCCCTGACGGGGGAAGCCCGCCGGCCGACGCCGGGGTCCCACCGGCGGGCGACTGCCGGCTGATTGGCTGCCCGGCGCAGGCGTCCCATTGCCGCAACCCGTGGACGCTCGCCACCTCCACCTCGACCGGAACCTGCGACACCTCGACGGGACACTGCAGCTTCAACTTCGCGGAGAAGCGGTGCGAGCAGCCACCGGGCAGTTCTTGCAGCGGCACGTCGGCGGTGAGTTGGTTCGAGAGCCCGGGAAGCTGCGTTGAGCTCGGAGGCGCCGCCGCCTGCGTCTATGCCTCGCGGGTCTCGCCCTGCTCCGCGGGATGCTCGCTGGGCAAGTGCACCGGAGTCAGCTGCGCCGTCGACGCCCACGCCTGCGGGAACGTGTGCGTCACCAACAGCGACGTCAACCACTGCGGGAAGGTCAACTGCGGCTCCTGCCCTGCGCCTGCCCACGCCCACGGAACCTGCACCGGCGCCTGCAGCTACGCGTGCGACTCCGGGTTCGCGTTGTGCGGCGGCGATCGTTGCGAGGCCTGCCCCGTCGGGACCGCGGTCGGAGGCGAGGAGTGCTCCGCCGGAGGCACGCGGTGCATCCCCCGGTTCTGCGACACGGCCGCCGGCTACTGGCTCGCCAATGGCCGCTGCTACCTGTCTGACCCGACGACGACCCTCACCACGACCAACTCAGGTTTTCCGAAGCTCGCTCGGGGGCCAACCGGAAATCTGCATCTTGCCTTCGTCGACCTCGTGACCAACAGCAATCGCCGCCTCGGTTACAAGAAGTGGGACGGCACGGCCTGGAGCGCGCCCATCTTCACCCCCGCGCCCGCGATCGGGCTGATCATTGGCATCGGCGTCGACCCCCAGGATCGCCCGACGATCGTCTACACGACCTTCAGCCTCACCGGTTCATCCTACACGGCGAAGGTCGCGGCCTGGAACGGCACCGGCTTCACCATCGCCGACTTGATCAACCCGCTCGAAGGCATCGACGAGATCTCCGTCGTCTCTGGGTCGGACGGTACGGTTCATGTCGCCTGGGACACGGTGACGACAAAGTCGCTCCTTCACTACGGGACCTACAAACTGGGGCAGTTCACCCCGGAGCTCATCGGCACCGAAATCAGCTACCCCGGCTCGACGCCGAGCATTCAGCTCGATCCCCTCGGGAATCCCGTCGTGGGCTATCGCGATGGCGCGAGCCAGGGGTGGGCGATCTCCCGGAAGGTGAACGGAGTCTGGACGAGGGAGTCCGCGATGGCGGCCGCCAGCCTCTGGGGCGATCCACACCTCGAGCTGGGCCCGACGGGTGAGCCGTACCTCGTCGGCGACGGAAGCTTCGGCGATCAAGTGATGCTTTCGCGCGCCAACGGGCAGTGGACTCAGCGGGCGCTCCCGTCGTTGGGTGGAACCCTGACCTGGGCGATCGACCCCCAAGGGCTCTTCGTCGGCCTCGTCTCTGCGAGCAACTCGACCAGCATCCTGTCGACCAAAGACGGCGCCCCGGACGGGATGTTGGTCTCCTCGCAGCTGCCGACCCCGTTCACCGGCAGCTACTTTCAGCTGCTGGCGGACCCCAAGGGCGGGTACTGGGTTGTGTACGTCTCGTCGCCGACGATTCGGCTGTTCCACTTTCGGTGACCGCGTCTAGACACCGGCTCCGCCGCGGCGCGCTCGGCCCGGGCCTCACGCCATCGCGGTGGCGAACGTCAGCTCGAGCCCTTCCTTGTCCGGCTTGACGTCGGCGAACGCGGTGCCGCCGTCCTTCAGCGTTCCGAACAGCAGCGCCTCGGCCAGCGGCTTCTTCAGCGAGTTGTCGATCAGCCGCGCCATCGGCCGCGCGCCGAACTCAGGGTCGTAGCCCTTCTCACCGAGCCACTCGCGGGCGCCGGGCGTGAGCTTGAGCACCACCTTCTTCTCGTCGAGCAGCTTCTGAAGCAGGCCGATCTCCTTCTCCACCACCTTGAGGATGATCTCCCTGGTCAGTGGGCCGAAGACGATCCACGCGTCGAGGCGGTTGCGGAACTCGGGCGCGAAGGCGCGCTCGATCGCGTTCTTCGCCTTGCTCGGGTCGATCGCGGTGCGCTCGCCGAAGCCCAGCGACTTCTCCTTCATTTCCCGGGCGCCGGCGTTGGTGGTGAGGATGATCACCACGTTGCGGAAGTCGGCTTTGCGCCCGTTGTTGTCGGTGAGCGTCGCGTGGTCCATCACCTGAAGGAGGATGTTGAAGAGGTCGGGGTGCGCCTTCTCGATCTCGTCGAGCACCAGCACCGCGTGCGGGTTCTTGCGGATCTGGTCGGTGAGCAGCCCGCCCTGGTCGAAGCCGACGTAGCCCGGAGGCGCGCCGATCAACCGGCTGACGGTGTGCTTCTCCGAGTACTCCGACATGTCGAAGCGGAGGAACTCCACGCCCATCACCTTCGCCAGCTGCTTCGCCAGCTCGGTCTTCCCCACGCCGGTCGGGCCGGAGAAGAGGAATGAGCCGATCGGCTTGTCGGCGGTGCGCAGGCCCGAGCGCGCCAGCTTGATCGCCATCGTCAGCTCGGCGACCGCCTTGTCCTGGCCGAAGATCACGCCCTTGAGCTCCTTGTCGAGGCTCGCCAGCTGGGTCTTCTCGGAGGCGGCGACCGTCTTCGCCGGAATCCGCGCCATCTTCGAGATGATCGTCTCGACGTCGTTGACGTTCACCTTTCCGGTGGTCTTCCCCGCGCCGCGCAGGCGATCCACCGCGCCGGCCTCGTCGATCACGTCGATCGCCTTGTCGGGGAGGAACTTCTCGTTGACGTACTTGTGCGACAGCTCGGCCGCGGCCCGCAGCGCGTCGCTGTCGTATTTGACGTGGTGGTGCTCCTCGTACTTCGGGGCGAGGCCCTCGAGGATCTTCACCGTGTCTTCGACCGACGGCTCGCTGATGTCGATCTTCTGGAACCGCCGGGCCAGCGCGCGGTCGCGCTCGAAGCTGGCCTTGAACTCCTGGTAGGTGGTCGAGCCGATGCAGCGCAGCTTGCCGGAGGCGAGCGCGGGCTTGAGCAGGTTCGAGGCGTCCATCGAGCCGCCGCTGGTCGCGCCGGCGCCGACGATGGTGTGGATCTCGTCGATGAAGAGGAT
>JAYVRT010000995.1:0-3307 GCA_043776025.1 Archangiaceae bacterium
GTGCGGGACAGCCACGGGGTGGCGAAGGTGGCGTACTTTTTCTGACTGCGGTCAGGGCGCGAAGATGGAAGGCTGAGCGCGATGCGCAGCAAGCGCAGCGACCCACTCCTCGATTTTCGGCTCTCCGACGCGCTCACGTTCTTTTCGGTGCGGCGCCACGGCTCGCTCAGCGCAGCGGCGCGGGAGCTCGGGGTCACCGCCTCCCAGGTGAGCAAGGCGATCGTCCGCCTCGAGAAGCAGCTCAACCTCACCCTGCTGACCCGCGGCAGCAGCGGCGTGGTGCCGAGCGCCGAGGCGCTGCGGGTGATTCCGTTGCTCGAGGAGGTGGCGGCCCGGCTGCGTGACGCGCGCCGGACGCAGGCGGCGGAGAGCGCGGTGCTGACCCTCGCCGGGCCCTCGTACGTCATCGGAGGGCTCAGCTCCGCCGTCGCGCGCGCGCTGCCCGAGATGAAGATCCGGGTGATGCAGCTGGCCCCGGCGGCGATTCGCGGGTCCGCGGGCGACAACGTCTTCGATGCCGCGTTCGTGGTCGGAGAGAAGCTGACCCTCGACAGCTGGGTGACCGAGCCGGCGGGAGAGCTCCAGCACTCGCTCTTCGCCCCACCCCTGGTGGCCGCCCGGCTCGGCCCGCAGCCGGTGGAGGTCGAGCAGGTCCGGCGGGAAAGGTTCGTGGTGCCGACCAATCACCTCGGTGGAAAGTTCGTCACCCTCGATGACGGGTGCCCCTTGCCCGCCGCCGAACGGCTCGCCGGCCACGAGGCCCAGACGCTCTCCCTCGCCCTCGACCTGGCGATCGCCGGGGAGCAGGTGGTGTTCGGCCCGGTGGCCGCGGCGCTCGGCCGGGTGCTCGCCGGTCAGCTGGTCCCGATCGCGGTCAAGGGGTGGAGCACCAGCGAGACGCTCCACGTGCTGATGAACGTCGATCGGGTGACCGCGCGGGTGCGCAAGACGCTGCTCGAAGAGGGCCGCCGCTTCGTCACCCAGATGCGGCCCGACGCGCGGACGACGCTTCCCCGCCCTCGGCCAGCGCAGCGGTAGCGCTCAGCCCAAACGGGGGCCCAGGGGACCTAACCGGGCCGATGAGAACCTCAGGCCGGAACCGACGGGGAACGGGTTTCCCGCCCTGACCTTCCAGTGGGAAGGTCCACCGGCGAGGAGGTTCCCGATGCGGTCGATCGTCGATCTTGCGAGGGTGCGGTTTCACCGCTGGGGGCGGTGGATGGTTCTCGGGCTATGGGTGGCGGCGTCCTGCGCGCCCCAGGTGCAGACGGGGCCGAGCATCCTCTGGTCGAAAGACGCCCAGTCGCTCGACAACCCGTTCCCCGACCCGCGGCTGCTCGGAGGCGGAGGGCTCGGCTCCCGGCCCCACTTCTACGAGTCGTTTCTGCCGGCCGAATCGATGACGACGCAGTCGCGCGGGCTCTTCGAAGGCTGGGCCCGCAAGCTCAACTCCCTGCCAGGGTTCGGTGCGTTCAACCCCTTCGCGATCCGCCTGTCCGAGCCGCCTGCACCCGAGTCGCTCGACCGCTGTGCCGTCTTCGCGGTGCGGACTGGAGACGGGGCCCTGTGGACGGCGATCCCGGCGGTCTGTGAGTACGTAGCCGGCGACCTGCTGAGCAGCGCTCAGAAGTTCATGCTCGTGCGGCCCACCTTGCCGTTGCCGCAGGGAGGGGACGCGATTCTGGCGATCCGCAAAGGGCCGAAGACGGCCGCCGGCAAGGCCTTCATCCGTTCGCGGGACTACCAGCTGGCGGACACCTCGGAGCGCTCGGCCGACGAGGCGATCGCCGCGGCCGTCTCGATCGACGCAGCGAGCTTCGCCCCTGCGCCGAGCGACTTGATCTTCACGATGCGGTTCAAAGTCGCGGTGGCCACCGCCGACCTCCAGACCGTCGCGGCGTGGGCCTCGACCGCGACGGTGATGCCGGCGATCCCCGCCAAACAGCTCTCGCCACCCAGCGGCGTCTTCGTCTCGACCGACACCGACTTCAGCACCCTCGATGCGTGGCTCCTCAACACCCCGTGGCCGGCACCGGCCCGAGACAAAGTGGGCCGGGTGGTGATCGGAACTTTCCCCACCCGCGACCTGCGCGACAGCAACGGAGTCTGGAAGCCGGAGTGGATCGCGGACCCCGGCGCCGCTCCTGCGACCCCGATCGACTTCGTTCTCAGCGTGCCCACCGGCGCCCGGCCCTCGGGGGGCTGGCCGGTGCTGATCCTCGGCCACGGCCTGTCTGGGCGGGCGACTCCGGCCTCCGGGTCGCGCTCGTTCGCGTTGTTTCAGGCGCAGCTGTGCGCCGAGCATGGCTTCGCCTGCCTCGCGATCGACGCGGTCAACCACGGCAACCGTGGCAACTGGTCCGACGACCTCAACATCCGCGAGCCCCGGGTCCTCCGCGACGCCAATCGGCAGACGGCGCTCGACACGATGCTGGCCCGCCGGATGTCACAGCACCTCGACGTCGACGGCGACGGGGCCGCGGACCTGTCCCCGGACGTGGAGTATTTCGGCTACTCGATGGGCGCCGCCATCGGCGCGGCGCTGCTCGGGGTCGACGCCGCGATCAAGACCGGGGTGCTCCAGTCGGTGGGCGGTGGGACGGGCCAGGACATCGCCGTCGATCCGGCACAGCTCGACCTGCTGCTCACCTCTGCGTCGGGGCTCCCGCTCGATTCTCCCGCGGAGGCGGCGGTCTATCCCCTCCTCGGCCTGGTGACGCAGTTGGTGGCTGACCCGGTGGATCCGATAAACTTCGCCGCGCTGTTGAAGCAGAAGAACCTGCTCGTCTCAGAGGGACTGGGCGACAAGACGCAGACGAACGCAGGGACGGATCGCTTCGCCGCCGCGCTGGGCGCCCCGACCCTCACCCAGCCCCAGACCGCGCCGGGAGGCATCAGCGGGAGGGTGATCGTCGACGCCGCGAAGTTCGGCGTCACCGACCCGGCCTTCGACCCCCACAACGTCTACCAGAACGTGGCGCCGCTCCGGCAGACGGTGATGACCTTCCTGCGCACGCGCGGGACCCAGTTTGTCGCCCCCTGAGCGAGCCCACACGTCGCCTCCGCTCAAGCCCAGTGCAGCGAGACGATCGCCGTAAACTGCAGCGCCGCGGCGATGATCACCATCACGTGAAACACCTCGTGGTACCCGAAGACCCGCGGGTTGGGGTTCGGCCAGCGGCGCGCATAGACCGCTGCGCCGAGGATGTAGACCACCCCGCCTGCGAGCACCTGGAGCGTGCAGGTCCAGCCGAAGAGCACTGGCAGCTTCATCGCGTGCGGCAGCGTCGAGAGGCCGAGCACCACG
>JAYVRT010000996.1:0-3305 GCA_043776025.1 Archangiaceae bacterium
GCGGCGTAGTCGAGCTGGAAGGTGCCCAGCTGCCACTTGCGGCCGATGCTGTCGGAGACGTCGAAGTCGATCTTCGGCCCGTAGAAGGCGCCGTCGCCCGGCTTGAGCTCGTGGGCCAGCCCGAGCGCGTCGAGCGCCTTCTTCAGGCCTGCCTCGGCGCGATCCCACATCGCGTCGTCGCCGATGCGGGTCGGGGGCCGGGTGGCGAACTTGGCGGTGTATTTGAGCCCGAACACCCCGTAGGTGTGATCGAGCAGGCGCATGAAGTGCTTCGCCTCGTCGACGATCTGCGCCTCGGCGCAGTAGATGTGCGCGTCGTCCTGCGCGAACTGCCGCACCCGGGTGAGCCCGCCGAGCGAGCCGGCCGCCTCGTTGCGGTGAAGCACGTCCTGGGTGTGGTACCGCAGCGGGAGATCCCGGTAGCTCTGCTTCTTGAACCCGTAGAACAGGTGGTGCGACGGGCAGTTCATCGGCTTGAGCGAGAAGTCGTGCTCCTGGGTCTCGCTGTCCTGCACGAGGAACATGTTCTCTTTGTATTTCCCCCAGTGCCCGGACTGTTCCCACAGGCCCTTGTTGAACAGCAGCGGGGTCTTGATCTCCTGGTAGCCGTTGTCGAGCAGCAGCTTGCGCATGAAGCCGGAGAGCACGGTGTAGAGGCTGGTGCCCTTGGGGGTCCAGAACGCCGAGCCGGGCGCGAAGTGGTGGAAGTGGAACAGGTCGAGCTCTTTGCCGAGCTTGCGGTGATCGCGCTTGGCGGCCTCCTCGCGCTGCTTGTTCCACGCGTCGAGCGCCTTCTGATCGAAGAACGAGGTGCCGTAGATCCGCTGCAGCATCGGGTTGCGGTGATCGCCGCGCCAGTAGGCGCCGGAGCTCGACAGCAGCTTGATCACCCCCACCCGCCCGGTCGACGGGCCGTGCGGCCCGAGGCAGAAGTCGACCCACTCGCCATGGTGGTACAGGGTCAGGGTCTTCGCGCCCTTCGCCGAGATGTCCTTCACCAGCTCGACCTTGAACTTCTCGCCCTTGTTCTCGAAGAGGGCGATCGCCGCGTCCATCGAGATCTCTTCCCGGCGAAACGGCAGGTCGGCCTTGACGATCTCGTTGGCGAGCTTCTCGATCTTCTCCAGGTCCTCGGGGGTGAACGGCTGGTCCCGGGCGAAGTCGTAATAGAAGCCGTCTTCGATGGTCGGGCCGATGGTCACCTGGGTCCCGGGGAACAGCCGCTGCACCGCGTCGGCGACGATGTGCGCGGCGTCGTGGCGAATCAGATCCAGGCCTTCGGGGCTCTTGTTGGTGAAGATCTGCAACGAGGCGTCGGCCTCGAGCGGGCGGGAGAGGTCGGCGTCGGCACCGTTAACCTTTGCGTAGAGCGCCGCCTTCGCGAGGCCAGCGCCGATCGAGGTCTTGACGAAGTCAGCAACGGAGACGCCCGCGGCGGCGTCTTTCTTCGAGCCGTCTGGGAGGGTGATGGTGATGGATGCCATGGGGAGTCCTTGAATAGCGGAGCGAGACGCGAAGGGGGAGCCAAAACCTTTGAGGGCGGCAACGGGCCGCGGCGCCGCATCAAGCTGTGGGCTGCGACAGCCGCTGCAGTTCGATGGGGTCCACGCGGGTTCGACGCGCGACGGGTCCACGTTCTGACGCGCGCGGCACGGTCAAATACAGAACCAGGTGACGTCTGGACAATCCGGCACCTCGGTCAGCACTGCTTCGAGTGCCACCGTGTACGGCGCGGTGAACGTGAGGTCAGTGAGCCAGGGCTGCGACGCGGCGCTGGGCCTCAGCGCGTCGGCGCGGGTGACGTGGGCGGTGACCTTGAACTGCGCCATCTTCCCCTCGAGGTACAGCGTCGCCAGCCCGCCGACGTCCCCGAGCACCGGCATGGGCGCGTAGTAGAAGTCGACCTTGAAGAGCGCTCTGGGATTCTGCGTCGCGCTGTCCGAGGCGACGAGGGTCAGGTGCGGACAGGAATGACTTCCGGACGGCTCGGTGCCCACCCAGACGTAGCCGAAGTCGATCGAGCCGAGCGGCGTCGCGCCCCAGACCCGCCCGCGGTTGACGGGAGGGGGTGGGCACATCGGGGGTTGCCACCCCCCATCGAAAGCGGCTCCTGCGTCGACTGGGGAGCCCGCATCGTCGACCCGCGTCCCGCCGTCGGTTCGGGGCGCGTCCGAGTCGCGGAACACGCCAGACCGCCCGCAGGCGAGCGTCGCGAGCATCGCGCCGAAGAGGAGCTGCCGACCCATCGCCCGACCATACGGCTGCGGCAGCGCGGTGGACTACTTCGGGCCGATTTCGTTGCGAACCGGGCCGAAGGACTTGTCCTCTAAGCTCAGTCTTGTGTTGGCGGCTCGGAAATACATGGCAGACTCGCGGCTCGCTTCGCCCCGGAGATCGATGACGAAGGCACAATGCCTGGGTTGGCTGTTGGTCGGGTTAGCGCCGGCGCTCGCCAGCGCGCAGGAGAAGCCTGCCGCCCGCGACGTGCGGGATCTCTCGCTCGAGGAGCTGCTCGATCAACCGGTCGAGGTCACCACCCGTGTGGCTCGCAAGGCGCGCGAGGCGCCAGGCGTGGTGCTGGTGCTCACACGTGAGGAGATCCTCGCGACCGGCGCGCGGGATCTGCTCGAGATCTTGCAGCTGGTGCCGGGCTTCAGCTTCCACTCCGATGTCGAAGGGGTGGTCGGGGTCGGGTTCCGCGGCCTTTGGGGCCACGAAGGCAAGGTGCTGGTGCTGGTCGACGGCATCGAACAGAACGAGCTGCTCTACTCGACGACCCAGTTCGGCCACCACGTCCTGCCGCACAACCTCGAACGCATCGAGGTGATCCGCGGCCCCGGTTCGGCGATCTACGGCGGCACTGCTGAGCTCGCGGTGGTCAACGTGATCACCCGGTCGGGAGCATCCTTGATGGGTGGCGAGGTGGCGGGCCGCTACGCCCAGACGGCAGGAGGCTTCGGCGACTGGAGCGGCGCCCTCGCGCTCGGCTGGGCCTCGCAGGAGCACAAGCTCGACGTCAGCGCGAACGTCAGCGCGGGTCAGGGCCGCCGGACGACGCGGAGCTACACCGACTTCAGCGGCCAGACGGTGGGCCTGCGCGGCGGCTCCCGACTCGACCCTCTGTCGGTCTGCGTCGGGGTCAAGTGGCACGGCCTCAAGGCGCACTTCCTCTACGACGACTACACAATCGGGGCTCGAATCGGCTACGGGACGATTACGCCCGACCCGGCGGAGTCGATGCGGTTTCGCACCATCGGCGCCGACGCCCAGTACGAGCTGCAGGCCAGTGAGCACGTGGTGTTGCG
>JAYVRT010000997.1:0-3301 GCA_043776025.1 Archangiaceae bacterium
GACCGTCTCGGGGATCAGCGCGACCCAGAAGCGATCGACCTCGACGCGGTTGACGGTGAGGCTGATGCCGTCGAGCGCGACCGAGCCCTTCTCGACGAAGACCGGCGCCAGCGCCGCCGAAAGCGAGACCGCCATCAGCCACGAGCCGCCCTCGGGCCGGGACTCGAGGAACTCTCCCACCGCGTCGACGTGCCCCTGGACCCAGTGGCCGCCGAGGCGATCGCCGACCTTCAACGCGCGCTCGAGGTTGACCCTCGTACCCGCGCGCCAGTGCTCGAGCGTGGTCCGTCGCAGCGTCTCGGGCGAGGCCTGGACGCGGAAGGCGCTGCCCCGGTGCTCGACGACGGTGAGGCAGCAGCCGTCGCAGGCGATCGACTCGCCCAGCACCAGGTCGGGGGGAAAGCCAGATGAGATCCACACCTCGGTCATCGGCCCAGGCGTGACCCGGTCGACGGCGCCGACGTCCTGAATCAGCCCGGTGAACATCAGCGCTTCTTCGGCGCCTTCGCCTTCGACTTGATCAACTTCAGGCGGGCCCGCTTCGGGGTGGCGAGCGCGTCGATGAACTCGACGATGCGGCTGTCGGCCTTGCGGAGGCGGCGGCTGAGCATCCGGCAGATGTTCTGGAGGATGATCACGTACGCGTAGTTGTCCTCGCGGTAGAGGTTGTAGAGGTCCATGTTGGTCAGCGAGTAGGTGCGGGACCGCTTCCGCGCCACCACCGTGCCCGAGCGGGGCTGGAGCTCGACCAGCGTCATCTCTCCGAACGTCTCGCCCGAGCCGAGCCGGACGATCGGCACCTTGTGGCCGGTGTCGGATCGACGGGAGACCTCGACCTCTCCCTCGCGCAGCACGTACATCGTCCGCCCGAGCTCGCCCTCGTTGAAGATCGCCTCTCCGACGTCGAAGCTCCTCTCTTCGAGCAGGTCGATCAACCGCTCGAGCGAGTGGCCCTCGAGTCCGCCGAAGACCGGCACGCTGCGAAGGAAAGTCACGAGGGACGTGTTGTTGGAGCTGAGCATGGGCGCGGACAAAACCCGATCGGCGCTCGTCAGGCAACGCCGAACAGCCGAAGGGCGTTGCCGCCCAGCAGCGCCGCCTCGTCGTGGGCGGGCAACTTCAGCCCCAGCAGGTGCTTCAGCTCGCGATCCCAGGCATAGGGAATGTTGGGAAAGTCGGTGCCGTAGAGGATCCGATCGGGCCGCGCGGTCATCAGGGTGCGGGGCACCTCGAGGGGGAAGTAGCCGGCCTGCATCATCGTGGTGTCGAGCCAGAGGTTCTCGTAGCGCTCGAGGAGCCTCAGGTACCCCTCGAACTCCGAGGCGCCCAGGTGGGGCACGCACAGCTTCAGCGTCGGGTGGTCCTGGAGCACCCGCTCGACGCGCTCGACCGCGCACAGCTTGTCGGGGTCGACCGGGTAGCTGTCGCTGCGCGGCTCCTTGCCGGCGTGCATCACCAGCGGGCGGTCGTGGCTGGCGCAGGCGGCGTAGAGCTCTTGCAGCTGGGGAGCGTCGGGCGCGAAGCATTGGACGTGGCAGTGCAGCTTCACCCCTTTGAGGCCGGCGGCGAACGCGTCCTTAAGGATCTGCACCGCGCCAGGCTCTCCGGGGAAGACGGTGGCCAGGCCGATCACCTTCGGCTCGGTTCGGCAGACCTCGGTGATGTAGGTGTTGAGCGCCCGGGCCATACCCGCGCGGTGGGCGTAGTGAAGCGCGACCACGTGCGCGACGCCGCGGTCGAGCTGAAAGCGGACCACCTCGGGCGTGCGCAGCTTGTAGCGAACTGGCCAGGCGTGGGCGTCGAACCACCGCCAGAGCGCATCGAAGAGCCGGTCGGGGAAAAGGTGCACGTGGGCGTCGACCACCGGGGGCAACAGGTCGGGCAGCCGAGGGCCTTCCGCGTCACCCACCGCCGGCATCGGCAGCTTGATTCCAGGGGCGGCGAGCGCACTGAGGCAACAAGCGGGGCCGACCTCGACTTCACTGCCGCCGAGCCCGCTCACCTCGAGCGCACCGGGCAGCGCGCCGTGGCGAGCGAGGAGTCCTCGAGCGCGGCCCGCTTGGCGGAGTCAGCGGGGCATCGGCGCCCGCGGCCCAGGGCGGGACAGAGCGGTGACTTCGGGGCGGCCACGGGGCGCGCAGTTTAGGCACAAACCGCGCGGGCGGTGGGTAGAGTGGAGCGATGGCAGGCTACAAGAACCCCACTCCGACGGTCGACTGCATCGTCGAGCTTCCGAGGGATCGGATCGTGCTGGTGAAGCGGAAGAATCCGCCGATCGGCTGGGCGCTCCCAGGGGGGTTCGTCGACGAGGGCGAGCCGCTGCACACCGCGTGCGTCCGCGAAGTGAAGGAAGAGACCGGGCTCGAGGTGGATCTCTCGGAGCAGTTCTTCACCTACTCCGACCCGTCGCGCGATCCGCGCAAGCACACGATCAGCACCGTCTACATCGGCTGGGCCGAAGGTGAGCCGTCGGGCAGCGACGACGCCGAGGAGGCCAAGGCCTTCACGCTCGACGACCTGCCGCGAGAGCTCTGCTTCGACCACGGCACGATCCTCTCCGACTACGTCACCTACAAACGCACGGGGAAGCGTCGCAAGATCTGAAACGGACGTGGACCCTTCCCTGACGCAGCGCCAGCGCAGCCTCGCCGCGCTCTCCACGGAGACCTTCGACCTCGTCATCGTCGGCGGCGGAATCACCGGCTGTGGCATCGCCCGCGACGCGGCGCTGCGGGGGCTGAAGGTCGCTCTGGTGGAGAAGCTCGACTTCGGCGCCGGCACTTCGAGCAAGTCATCGAAGCTGGTGCACGGCGGGCTGCGCTACCTCGAGCAAGGCGAGCTGAAGCTGGTGTTCGAGAGCGTCAGCGAACGGAAGCTGCTGATGAGCCGCGCCCGTCACCTGGTCCGCCCCCTGCCCTTTCTCGCCACCCGGTTCGAGGGAGATCGCCGCTGGCTGATGACGATCGATCTCGGCCTGTGGATCTACGACGCGCTGTGCCTCTTCAACAGCTACCGCAACCACCGGACCTTCGGCGCGAAGCGGACGCTGCAGCTCGAGCCCCAGCTCAAGTCCGAGGGCCTCAGCGGCGGGATCCTCTTCTACGACTGCCAGACCGACGACGCCCGGCTGACCCTGGAGAACGCCACCGACGCCGCCGCGCTGGGGGCGGTGGTGGTGAACCACGTCCGCGCTGGCGCGCTCCTCAAGGACGGCAGCGGCAAGGTGGTGGGCCTGAAGGTCCACGACGTCGAGCCGGCCGGCAGCGGGGTGGAGATCGAGGTCCGGGCGACGGTGGTGATC
>JAYVRT010000998.1:0-11373 GCA_043776025.1 Archangiaceae bacterium
CGCTGCCCCGCGAGGTCGAACGGCGGCTGCAGCGCCGGCTCGGCGCCTCGATGTCGCGGCAGCGGATGCGGGGACCCGCGCTGGCTGCCTTCGCCGCGGCGGTGGTGGTGGGGGCGCTGGGGATGGTGGCGGTGCAGCGGCTGCAGCGGCCGCAGCAACTCGAGGGGATGCGGGTGGTGCAGTCGTCGAACGACTTCGCCTCTTCGAATTCTCCCGGAGAGCTGGAGATCCGCACCGGGGCGGTGACGCTCTTCGACGAGGCGTCGCGGGTGCAGCTGCGGGCCGAACGGCCGCTGAAGCTCAAGCGCGAGGCCCGGGGGATGCGGGTGGTGCGGGGCGAGGTCGAGTTCCAGGTGGCAAGCCGGCCGACGACGACACCGACGCGGATGCTGGTGTCACACGGGGAGATCGAGGTCCACGGCACCCGGTTCAAGGTGACCCAGCGCGCCGACGGGGGCGAGGTGACGCTGTTCGAAGGGAGCATCCTCTTCCGTGGCACCGACGGCCGCGAGGTGGAGGTGAAGCTCGGCGAGACGCTCGCCTGGCCGCTGCCGCCGCCGCCCGCGCCGCCAAAGGAAGAGGACCGGGTGCCGCCGGTGCCGCAGGTGATCGAAGAGGACGGCTCGGCGCTGCCGCCGCCACCCGAGGCCTCCGCCGACTGGCGGACGCATGATCGGCTGCTGCGGGCGCAGGTGCTGCTCGAGCGGATCCCGAAGCTGCGCGAAGAAGGGCGCGTCGACCAGGCGCTCGCGGAGCTCGAGGCGGCGATGGGGCAGGACCTGCCGGCCGCGGCCCGCGAGCGGCTCTCGTTCTTCCTCGGGCAGATCCTCACCGAGCGCTGGGCCACGCCGCGCGCGTGCCGCCACTGGAAGGAGCACCAGTGGCGCTACCCGGCGGGGAAGTACGACGACGAAGTGCACGCCGCGCGGCGCGAGCTGGAGTGCCCGTAAGTCAGCGGTGCTTCTTGCGGAGCGTCGCCACGTAGCTGCTGATCGCGCTGTGAACGACGGCGGCCGGGAGGTTCGCTCCCCCGCTGGCCACGGTCGCGCCCGCGCCGTGGAGGATTGCCAGGACCATCTGGCCGTGAACGGGAGGCACCTTGAATCCGAGCTCGAGGTTCGCCACGACGCCGAACAGCTCGTCCAGTTGGTCGCGGTGTGCCTTGATGCCGGGGTACTGCTCGGCGTCCATGAACTGCAGTGAGAACATCAGGGCGTAGTGGCGCGGGCGCGCGGCGGCGAACTTGAGCCAGATCTGGCAAATGCCTTTGAGGGTGCCCTTGACCACCCCCGTCTCCTCGGGCCAGAGCGTCACCAGCTCGGCGGCGAGCGTCGCCAGGCCTTCACGGGCGACCTCGGCGAACAGCGCTTCCTTGTCGCGGAAGTGGTTGTAGGCGGCCGGTTGGCTGACCCCCGCCTCGTCGGCCAGCTCGCGGATCGAGATCGCCTCGACGCCTCGATCGTGCAGGGCGTTCCAGGCGGCGTTGAGGAGCCGGTAGCGGATGCTGATGTTGTTGTGATCGCGGTGCGGAAGGTCGCGGTACCGCTTCGGCGGCGGAAAGTCTGCGCGGTAGCCCATGCGGTCCCCTCGGGTGTTTCGGCGAGATGATTATGCATTATTATAATCTCTTCGAAAGGGCTCGCGCCCCCACCCGCCGCCGCAAGAGGCTCACCAGCAGCGCGCCGGCAAACGGAAACGACCCACGCGCCGCCGAACACCCGCTACCGTGCTCCTCCTTCTTGGGCCCGAGGCCACCGCCACCGCCGCCACCGGTGCCCGGCGCGCCGGGAGGCCCCGCCACCTCGAAGCTCTTCGTCGCCGCAGTGCCGCCGCCAACGCGTGCCGTCACGCTCAACTTCCCAACCTGGGTCGGCGTCACGCGCACCAGAGACGTGCCGCTGTGTGCGTAGTCGGCCGCGGCGAAGGTCTTCGTCACCTCGACGCCGGCGCCGGTGAGGTGCACCTCCACCGTCTCGTTGCCCCGCGGAGCGGCCGCGACGCTGACAAAGAGCGCCTTTCCCGCCTGTGCGCTGGAGGGCACGGTGAGGCCCGGCGGCACGGAGACGTTCTGACTGCGCAGCTCGACGTAGCCGCCCTCGCCGAGCCGGTTGCCGCACCGGCAGCTCACGGAGTGGGCGAGGAGGAAGATGTTGCTGCCCGCGGGGAAGGAGGTGTTTTCCCCGGTGGCCGCGCCGCTCGGATCCACCGCCGCGGCGAAGGCCGTCGAGACGTAGCCCACCTGGGTCGCAGGCTCGGCGGCGAAGTGCGCGTCGATCAAGCCCGCGACGGTGTAGTGTAGGTCGGGCGCGGCCGGCTCGCACGACAGGCCGCAGGAGAGCGCCAGCGTCATCGACACCGTCGGCACGCCGTGGGTGTCGAACGCCTCGAATCGAGCCTCCAGCGTGCCAGAGATGGCCTGGGCTTGGGCGAGCAGAGGGAAAGCGAGGGCAAACAACACCAGGGTTCGACAGGGGAGCAGGCGCATGGGCCCGACCGAACGCAGCCGGCATGCGAGGCCAACCGCCCGAATTTCGAGGAAACGCCTGCGGCGGGGTCTTTGCGGGTGGACCCAGAATTCCGCGAGCGCGCGAAGTGGACCTGCGTTCGAGGTGCTTGGGGCTCCCGGCGCCCAGAGTAGTATCGGCGCCCATGAGAGCGACCGCCCAGCTGGTCCTGCTGATGTTCCCCACCCTCGTCTTTGGTCAGGCCGTCACGAGCCCCGCCTACCCCCAGGCGGAGCAGGCCGCCGACGCCCCGGTGGCGGTGTCCCTGGTGCCGCGGGAGGCGCTGGCTGCGCTGGTCGAGGCTCCGCCGCCGCTCTACGCCCGCTGGTACGTCTGGACCGGCGTCGGCGCGACATTGACCGCGATCGTCGTCGGCTCGGTGGCGTTCGCGCTTGCCAACCAGCACCACCCGATTCCTCTGACGCAGCAGCAGCTGTGCGGCGGCGCGCGCTGTGACGCCTGCATCGGGCTGAGCTGCTCCTGAACCCAATCCGGACGCTGCTGAAGAAAGAGCTGACCGACAGCCTGCGCGATCGGCGCACGCTGCTGATGATGCTGGTGCTCCCTGCGCTGCTCTACCCGGGCACGATGTTGCTCGTCGGCTCGGTAATGGCGGCGGGGAAGGAACGGCTCGCGCGTGAGGAGCTCACCATCGCAGTCGCGTCCGACGACGCGGATCAGTTCCTGAGGTCCCAACCCGCGCCCCCGCGCACCACCTGGCGGCGGGTCACCCGGCCCGAGGGCGAAGCCTTGCTGCGGCAGAAGGAACTGCGCGCCGTGGTCGACGCCCCGGCTGGCGCGTTCGCCGCGATGCAGTCGGGCGAGCAGGCCGAGGTGACGGTCGTCTACACCAAGCGCTACGACGAATCGACCGAGGCCTTCGACCGGGTCAAGCGCGTGCTCGACGCCGCGAGCCAGGGCGCGCTGAAGCTCCGCCTCACCGCGGCGCAGCTGCCCGAGACCTTCGCCGAGCCGGTGAAGCTCGAGTCGGTGGACATCGACTTTCAGAAGGATCTGGGGCCGCTGATCGCCTCCCGCCTGCTGCCGATCATCCTGGTGATGATGCTCTTCATGGGCGCGCTCTACCCGGCGATCGACGTCACCGCTGGCGAGAAGGAACGGGGCACGCTCGAGACGCTGCTGGTGGCTCCGGTGCGGCCGCTGCAGGTGATGGCCGCGAAGTACCTCACCGTCGCGGCGATCGCTTCGCTCGCCACCTGCGCCAACCTCGCGGCGATGGCCGCCACCTTCGCCTTCGGGCTCAAGCTCGGCGAGGCGCAGGAAATCACCCTGCACTTCAGCCTCGGCCAGGTGCTGACGATGCTCGGCTGCCTCGTGCCGGCGGCGTTCATGGTCTCGGGGATCGCGCTGGCGATCGCGTCCCTGGCGCGCAACTTCAAGGAAGCCCAGTCGCTGCTGACCCCGGTGACGCTGATCGGTATCCTCCCCGGAATGCTGGCGCTGATGCCCGGCATCGAGCTCAACCCGCTGACCGCCGCCGTGCCGCTGCTCAACGTGGCGCTGTTGGTCAAGGCGGTGATCCTCGGCGCGGCGCATCCGCTCGAGGTCGCGATCACCCTGGGCTCGATCGCGCTCTGCTCGTTGGGGGCCCTCAAACTCGCCGCCAACGCCTTCGCTTCCGAGGCGCTGCGGTTTGGGGGAACCGAGAGCTGGCGGGGGCTGTTCAGACCCAATTCATGAGCAGTGGCGGGGTAATCGAACGGTTGAGACGACGTAGGAATCAGTGAGTTTGAACGCGGTTAAGAATCAAACTGTGTAAAGTGGAGCTTCAGGGAGATCACCCAAATGTGGGACAGGTTCCGCCGAGCAATGCGCAGTTTCGTGGGCTTCTTCGTCAGCTCGATCGAAGACCCAGAGTTGATCCTCGAACAGAACATTCGTGACCTCAACGACCAGGTCCCGAAGATGAACGAGTCGATCGCGATGGTTCGGGCGAACCAGACGCTGCTCGAGAAAGAGAACATGAAGTACAAGAACGAGGTCGGGGACCTGACCGCCAAGGTCAAGGCCGCGATCCAGGCTGGCCGCGACGACCTCGCCGCGCAGTACGCGACCCGCCTGCAGATGGAGAAGAGCGCGCTGCAGCGCAACGAGCAGCAGCTGGCCACCGCCAAGTCCGCCTACGAGAAGGCGCTGAACGTGAAGAAGGCGTTCATGCGCGAGAAGGACAAGAAGACGGGCGAGGCGATGAACGCGATCCGCGACGCCCGCCGTGCCAAGTGGCAGTCGAAGGTCGCCGACGCGATGGAGTCGTTCGAGGTCGCCGGCGTCGACGCCACCCACGACGAGATGATCCGCAAGGTCGAGGAACAGACCGCGGTCAACGAGGCCCGGATGAACATGGCGCTCGAGTCGGTCGATCACCAGTCGGTGCAGATCGAGGAAGAGGCCGAGAAGATCCAGGCGCAGGAGCTGGTGAAGCAGTTCAAGATGGAGATGGGCCTGCAGAGCGCGGCGCCCGTCTCCGACGTCTCGTCCGGCGGCGAGAAGACGATCGGCAAGAAGGTCGAGGTCAAGTAGGCCCTCGCCGTGAAGAAGGCGCTGCTGGTGCTGCTGGTGCTCGCCGCGGCGGGTTCGGCGGTCGCCTGGCGCCAGGGGTACGTCGAGCGCGTCCGCAACCGGATCTGGGGCCGCGCGCCGAGGCTGTCGGCCGGCGACTTTCCCGCCGGGGTCAGCGCGCCCGTGGACGACGTCGCCTCGGTGCCGCTGCGCACCACCCTCGTCGGCTACGTGCCCCGCGGCGCCAACGCCGGGTTGATCTGGGCGGCGAGCGAGGGCGGTTCCTTCAGAGCCGCTTACGCACTCGACGTGAAGGGTGTGGCCTTTGAGCGCGAGGAGCAGCTGCGGCGGGCGCTGATCAAGGGCGGGGAGAACGGCGGGGTCGATTTGGCGGCGATGAGCGTGTCCCAGCTGGCGCTCGAGGCCGGCTCGCTGCGCGACGCAGCACCGCGCACCGTGCTCCTCCTCGGCCGCAGCCGGGGGCAAGACGTGCTCGCCGCGGCCAAGGGCATCGACGGGGTCGCGGCCCTCAAAGGCAAGCGGATCGCCGTCGAGGCCCACTCCACCGGCCACTACTTCCTGCTCTGGGTGCTCTCCCGCGCGGGGCTGACCTTGCGCGAGGTGACGATCGTCGAGGTGGAGCGCGCCGTCGAGGCGAGCAAGGCGCTGGCCGCGGGCAAGGTGGACGCGGCAGCGGGCTACGCCGGAGACCTCGAGCCGGTGGCCGCCCAGCTGGGGGGCAGCGTGATCACCTCGACCGTGGACGCCCCGCACCTGATCGCCACCGTGCTCGTCGCCCGGGGAGACTTCGCCGCCCGCTACCCTGACGCGATCCGCCGGGCGCTCCGCGGCGCCCTCGACGCCAACGCCGGCGTGCTCAAGGACCCCGGCCCGGCGGCGCGGGCGCTGGGAGAGGTCGGGCCCTGGCTGGGAGATCCCGCCGAGGCGATTCACTCCGGGCCGCCAGCGTCGGTGCGTGACAACCTCGCTTTCTTCGGGCTCGCGGGCGAGGCCCCGGTGACCTACTTCGAGCTGTTCGCCAGCGCGGCGGCGCTGGGCACCCGCCTGTGGAGCAACCCCCCCGCTCCTCCGGCGGAGGACACCTGCGATCTCGGCGCGCTCAAGTACGTTTCCTCGACGCACCGGCCCTGAGAAGTCGTTAACTGACGCCTGACGACACCATGGCGAGCCGAACCACCCACTACCTGAGGGCCGCGCTGCTGACGCCGGCCAACCTCTTCGCGATCGCCGCGGGCGGGGTGGCCTCGGCGGTGCTCGGGGAGTGGACCCCGCTGATCGCCGCCGCGGGGGCCTCGGGCTTCTACCTCGCGCTGCTCTCGGTGGTGCCGAGCTTCAGGCGGGTGGTGGTGAGCAACTACGACGCGCAGGACCTGCTCGCGGCGGGCAGCCCCGAGGAGCGCGAGCGTTTGGTCGCGGAGCTGGCGCCCTCGCAGCGCGAGCACTGGCTGATGCTCAACGAACTCAAGGACCGGATCCTCGCCAACTACCGGGCGCTGCCTGGCGGGCGGGTGATGGCCGCGTCCTCTGAAGGAAGGCTCGACGGGCTGCTCACCTCGTTCCTCAGGCTGCTCTCGACGCTCAACAGCTACCGTAAATATCTCAACGCCTCGGACCGTAAGTCGATTGAGGTCGAGCTGGCCGGGCTCGAAGCCGAGGTCGCCGAAGAGACGAACCCGAGGCTCAAAGACGTCAAAGCGCGCCGGGCCGAGATCTTGAAGAAGCGCGTCGCGCGGTTTGCCCAGGCCGAAGAGAGCCGCCAGGTGGTCAGCCACCAGCTCGCCAGCATCGAGGACGTCTTGAGGCTCACCCATGAACAATCGATTGCCATCCGGGATCCCGAAGCCGTCGCCCGCCAGCTCGAGGTCCTCACCACCGAGGTCGAGGCCACCGAGGAGACGGTGCGTGAGATGGAGCGGTTCATGGAGTTCACCGAGGAGAATGGCTTGAGCGCCCCGGCCGGGGTGAAGGTCCGATGACGCCCAAAAGGCGCGCTCTGGCGGCGATCGCCGTCGGGGCGGCGGTGCTGCTGGGGGCCTGCGGCAAGTGCGGCAAGTCCGCGGTCGCGCCGGCGTCCACCGTCGAACGGGTGTTGCCGCGCGGAGCGGTCGCGGTGCTGTTGGTGCCGGACCTCGGCGCGCTCGGCGAGCGGCTGAAGGGGCTGGAGAACCTCAAGGTCGCGGCGTTCTCGGCCCAGCTTCAGGGCTTCACCGATGCGCACCAATGGGCGGACGCGCTGGTTCAGCAGCTGGGCGTCGACCTGCGCAGCAAGCAGGCGCTGGAGAACGCGGGGCTCGACCCGTCGCGCGGCGCGGGCGTCGCCGCGTTGCTCGACGGTTCGGCCTTCCTCGCCTTGCCGGTGAAGAATGAAGCCCGGCTCGCCGAGGTGCTGCAGCAGTTGGCGAAGCAGCGGCTGGGAGCCGGCGTGGCGGAGGAGAAGAAGGCGGGAGACTTCACCGTGCACACCTGGGCCGCCGCGGCCGGGGTGACCCCGCTGCTGGGCTACGTCGTCGTCTCCGGGTTCGCGCTCGTCGGCACCGGCGAGACGGTGGGCAAGCTCTCCGGCTGGGCGGCGCTGAGCGAGGGTGACTGCCTGGCGAAGGACGCGACCTTCGCCGCGGCCAAAGGCCGGCTGCCGAACAACCGCGACCTGGTGCTCTACCTGCCGCCCGGCTCGCCGGTGCTCAAAGGGCCGATCTCCAGCGCGACCGCGGCGCTCGCGCTCACCCCTGAAGCGCTGACGGTGACGGTGGACGCTCCGTGGACCGGAGATCCCCAGGCGCTGCAGGTGCTGGTGAAGCAGCCCGACGCGAAGCTGCTCGGCTACCTCCCCGACGACGCCTGGCTGGTGGCGAAGTTCTCCGGAGACCCGAGCCTGCTGGCCGCCTGGAGCGATCAGTTGCTTGGCCCGCACCTGAAGAAGGCCTTCGACGAGGGCGGCTTCGACCTCAAGGCCGAGGTGCTGGCGAACTTGAAGCCGGGCGCGGTGGCCGGCCTGGCTTTGGCGCCGACGGCGAAGATGGGCGGGATGCCCCCGCTCGACCTGCGCAGCACCAACCCCTTCACCTACGCGCACCTCTTCGGGGTGGCCGAGGTCAAGGACGGGGCGAAGGCGACGGCCTGCCTGGAGAAGCTGGCGGCGGTGGCGCCCCGCTTCGGCGCCCAGATGGAAAGGACAGATCGTCAGGGACACCCGGTCTTCTTCACCACCTACGCGGCGGGCGAAGGGGTGCACCTGGCGCCGAAAGAGTCGGCGGTCTTCTTTGGCTCGCCCGTGGGCCGCGTCGACGCGCTGCTGTCGTCCAACGGCAGGGGAGCGGGCGCAGTGGCCGACCCGGCGCTGAAGGCGGTGCTCGACGGCAGCGCGCTGGCGGCGGTGGTGGATCTGCACAAGCTCGCCGCGGCGGTGCGGCAATTGCCCAGCGGCGCGTGGGGCATCGGCGGGTTCGCGATCAAGGCGACCACCGTGCGCTGGCTCGACGCCACCGATGACTTGAAGGCGATCACCCTCGGCTTCGAGTCGAAGGCAGGCGCGGTGCAGGGGCAGCTGGTTCTCTCCCTCGAGCCGCCGGCGAAGGCGGCGGTCGAGAAGCCCTGATGATCGAGGCGAAGGGCCTGCAGCGCAGCTACGAGGACGGAGAGGGGAACACGCTCCAGGTGTTGGCGGGGGTCGACCTCTGGGTCGCTCCCGGAGAGTTCCTCGCGATCACCGGGCGCTCGGGCAGCGGGAAGTCGACGCTGCTGCACATCCTCGGGGGGCTCGACGCCGACTACCGCGGTGAGGTGACCGTCGCCGGCAGCCGGATCACCGGGATGTCGGACGACGCGCTGGCCAGGTTTCGCAACCTTCAGGTGGCGTTCGTCTTCCAGTCGTTTCACCTCGTCGCCGGTCTGCGCGCCCTCGACAACGTCGCGCTCCCCGCGTTCTTCGGCGGCGCGATCGAAGACGCCGAGGTCGACGCGCGTGCCCGCGAGGCGCTGGAGCGGGTGGGGCTCAAGGGCAAGGCGGACCGGCTCCCGGCGCAGCTGTCGGGCGGCGAGCGCCAGCGGGTGGCGATCGCCCGGGCGCTCTTCACCCGGCCGAAGGTGCTCTTCTGCGACGAGCCCACCGGCAACCTCGACGGCGCCACGGGGAACGAAGTGATCGCGCTCTTCAGCCAGCTCAACGCCGAGGGGCTGACGGTGGTGGCGGTGACCCACGAAGACCGGATGAGCGCCGCTGCGCGCCGGGTGCTGAAGCTGCAAGACGGGCGGCTCGCGTGAGGAAGGGGGCGCTGCGCCGGTTGGTGAAGCTGTCGCTGCAGCGCGATCGCAGAGGCGCGGCCTCGAGTGTCTTCGGGGTGGCGATCGGCGTCGCCTCGCTCGTCTTCTTCGTCGCGCTCGGCCTGGGCATCTCCCGGGTGGTGCGGGAGAAGGTCTTCCCGGTGGACGCCCAGCTGATCGAGGTGGTGCCGCCGCAGGTGACGCTCGGCGGCCTGCTCGGAGGGAAGATCGACCAAGCCGCGGTCGACCGCCTGGCGGCGCTGGGCGGAGTGAAGCACGCCTTTCGGAAGATGAACCTGCGGGCGCCGGCGGTGAGCCGCTACAACGGCGACTTCTTCGGGGCGCGGCTGTCGATGGGCATCGAGGTGTTGGGGGTGGGCGTCGACGCCGAGCTGGTGAAGGCCGACGTGCAGCTGGGCGACTTTGCGGACCCGCCGCCGGGGCAGCCGATTCCGGCGATCGCCGCGACGCGGCTGTTGGAGATCTACAACAAGACCTTCGCCCCGGCCCGCAACCTGCCACAGCTGTCGCCGACGATGGTGGTCGGCTTCGCGTTTCCGATCGAGGTCGGCCGCTCGTTCGTGACCCAGACCACCGCCGGGCCGATCACCCCTGGGCAGCTGCAGCTGGTCGGCGTGTCGGATCGCGGTCTGCTGGCGGGGGTCACGATTCCGCTGGTGACCGCGGTGCGGCTCAACCAGGCGGCGGGGCTCGATTCCACCAGCTACTCCGCGGTGACGCTGCAGGCGGAGGACGCATCGGCGGTGCCGCGGATCGTCGCCGCGGTGCGGCAGATGGGCTTCCGCGTCGACGACCAGGAACGGCGGATGGCGGAGAACGCCGGCGCCGCGGTGACGGTGACGACCTCGGCGATGGCGCTGCTCTCGGCGCTGATCTGCCTGCTGGCGGCGAGCAACATCGCCCACGCGCTCTCGGCCTCGGTGCGCGCGCGGGCGAAGGAGCTGGGGGTGATGCGGGCGGTCGGGGCAAGCCGGCGCGACGTGCGGGCGCTGGTGCTCGCTGAAGCGGCGACCCTGGGGTTGATTGGCGGCCTGTGCGGCACTGCTTTCGCGATCGCCGCTTCCTTCGGCATCGACGCCGCCGCGGCCCACCTGCTGCCGCCGTTCCCCTTCAAGCCCGACACGTTCTTCGTCCTCCCCTGGTTCGTCGCAGTGGGAGGGGTGGCGCTGGGTGTGCTCTCTTCTCTTGCGGGGGCCTTTCTCCCCAGCCGCGCCGCCGCGGCGATCGACCCCGCGAGGACCCTGGCTGGATGAACAACCGCGTCACCCTTGCAATCAACGCGGTGAGCGCGCTGCTGCTCGGCTGGCTCTACGGCGGCGACGCGCTCGAGGCGGTGCGATCGCGCACCGCGGAGGTCTCGGCGTTCATCGAGCCGCCGAACCTCGCCTTCGCGGCGGCGGCGCTGGCGGCGACCGCGGTGGGCGCCGGGGCGACGCTGCTCGGGCTGATGCAGAAGAGGGACAGCGCCTGGCGCGGCTACCGGCTGATGCCGATCGTCGCGGTGGTGGTGCTCTTCGCCGACCTCTTCATCCTCACCGGCAACAAGTCTCCGCTGGGCACCACCGATCGCACCGCGCTGACGGTGCGCAGCTTCGCCGACGCCGCGGCTTCGGCGAGCAGGGGCGAGGGGGTGTTGCGAGATCCGGTGGCGCTCCAGGCGTTGGTCGACCAGTTCGGGACCCCGGCGTACCTGCTCAAAGGGACGCCGGCCCGCGCCTGGACGGTGGTGGTGCGCGAGGGCTGCCAGGGGCCGGTGACCGAGGCGAAGGGCGAAGGTCTGGGCACCGTCTTCTACTGCGTCAGCGAGGGCGCCCGGCACGCGTGGGTGACGCTCGTGGCGCTGCCCGCGGGGACCACGTTTGGAGCCCCGGCGGTGTTCAGCCGCGGCGGGGAGGTGGTGGTGGGAGACGTGGGCGTGCCCTCGGCGGAGGCGCCGGCCACCGCGCCCGAAGGGGCCGAGCCAGCCGACGAGGGCGAGCCCGGTGGCGATCGGTGAGGCCTCGAAGACCTGATTGTCGTCGTTGACGCTCTTCGAGCCTCGTCGGTA
>JAYVRT010000999.1:0-3293 GCA_043776025.1 Archangiaceae bacterium
CTCTACGAGGACGCGGCGCTCAAGGCTGTGCTCCCGCCTGGCAAGCACGCGTTTTCCGACTTCTTCGCGCCCCAGCGGTGGGTGACGGTACTCGACACCCGGGAACGGTCGGCGACGATCAAGAACCAGGAGATCCTCACCGCCGACAAGGTCTCGGTGCGGGTGTCGCTGCTCGTCTACTTCAAGGTGATCGACCCGAAGGCGGCGGTGACGGTGGTCGCGGCCTACGAGGACCGGCTCTACGAGGACGTGCAGCTGGCGGCGCGGCGGTTCCTCGCGACGCAGACGCTGGATCAGATCCTCAAGGACCGGAACGAGCTGTCGAACGCGATCAAGACCGACGTCTCCGGCTCGGCGCACGCCTACGGCGTCGACGTGCTCCGGGCCGACGTGAAGGACCTCGTCTTTCCGGGAAACCTCCGGGAGGTGATGAACAAGGTCATCGAGACCGAGCGACAGTCGGAGGCCCAGCTGATCGCCGCCCGGACCCAGGTCGAGGTCGCGACGCTCCACGCCCGGTCGGCCGCCGCCGCGCTCGAGGAGAAGTTCAAGGCGGACGAGAAGCGGGTGAAGCTGCTCACCGAGAACCCGATGCTGCTCAAGCTCAAGGAGCTCGAGGTGCTCGAGGCGATCGGCAACAAGGGCAACAACCACTTCTACGTCGGCATCGACAAGCTCGCCCGGACGCCGTGAGGCCGGAGCGGAGTGGAGCGCGGAGCATCGCCAAGACGGCCGGACGCTCTTCTTCGGGCGTCCGGCCGTTGTCGTGTCCGCGCTTTGTTAGGATGGGCCAGCTCACACGCACGCACACCGTGGGCTCGACCCTTCACCGCGGAGTCTCACGATGCGAAATCCATTTCTCGCGGCGGTCGCCTGTTGCGTCGTCTCCGCATGCAACTGCGGCGGCAGCTCCGGAGGAACCGGGGGCGGCTCCGGTGGTGGAGGCGGCAGCTCCGGAGGCGGGGCGGGCGGTTCAGTCGGAGGCGGTTCCGGCGGCGGCGCGAACGGTGGCGGCAGCGGAGGCGGCTCAGGGGCTTGCATCCCCGGTCTCCTGTCGATCGCGGTCACACCCGCGGACTCAATGGTGACCCTGGGCACTCCGCCCGCGGCGATCTCGTTCACCGCCACCGGCGCGACCGCGACCGGGATGCAGAACCTCACCAGCCAGCTGACCTGGACCGCTACCCGCGACGACGACACTCCGCCGGGGACCTTCAGCGCCGCCGGCGTCTACCAGCCGCAGCCGGGCGCGGGTGGAACCGTCACCCTCCACGCCACCGACGGCTGCAAGACCGGCGAGACCACGGTCATCCTCAAGCTCAACGCGACCTTCAAGGATCCGGGGGCGGCGGTCACCAACCGCTTCAATGGCGCCATCGTCACCGCCGTCTCGGCGAAGACGCCGGTCATCGTCTATCCCAGCGACCAGACCCGGTTTCCGCGCAACATCTACAAAATCCTCTTCCAATGGAAGACCGGAGGTAACGACTACTTCCGCCTCACCTTCGACGGCCCTGGCTCGAAGACCGTCGTGTACTCCGACGGCGTCAACCTCCAGTGCGGCGCGTCAGCCGCGACGTCCGGTTGCCTCGAGGCGGATCTGCCGATTTGGACGGCGATCGCTGGCTCGAACGCCGGCTCGAAGGTGACCCTCACCATCGACGCGGTGGCAGCCGCCGACCCCAACGTCTACCGCTCGGCGAGCATCCAGATTGCCTTCTCGAAGCGCGACGTGAAGGGAGCGATCTTCTACTGGTCCACCACGGCCGCTGGGGTCCGGCGCGCCTCGGTCTCCGACTTCGACCCCGAGGACTACGTGGTCGCCAAGCCGACGGCGACGATGCTCCCCGACGGCGGCGGCGCGGTGAAGTGCGTGGCGTGCCACACCGTCTCCCGAAGCGGGAAGAAGCTCGCCGGGTTTACCCAGGCGGCCGTGACCGGGGAGTTCATCTACAACGTGACGCTGCAGGCTCCCCCGACGCCTGTCCTCACCACCCAACTGAGCACCGCCAAGGGCTTCGCCACCTTCCGGATGGATGATCAGCGCATCGTCTCCACGGTCGGAAAGCTGCTGGCAGAGTTCGACGCCAACACCGGGGCGAAGATCGTCGATCTGCCCGGAGTGCCCGCCGGCACCAACCCCGACTGGTCGCCCACCACCACCGAGCTGGCCTACTCCGACCAGGGCGGCGACTCGCCGGGGGTGGCGAACCTGAAGGCCATCTCCTACGCCAACGGCGCCTGGGGCGCGGTTCGTACCCTCGTCGCCGCCGGCGGCCAGACCAACCTGTTCCCCAGCTATTCTCCCGACGGGGCCTACGTCGCGTACTCCCGAGGCAAGGGCGGCCACGGCGACAAGACGCTGCAGCTGTGGCTGGCGAAGGCCGACGGCTCAGTGCCGCCGGTGGAGTTGGTGACCGCGAACCGAGTCGTCAACAGCGCGACCACCGCCGGCCAGCACGAGAACAACATGCCCACCTGGGCGCCGCCCGGTGACCTCCACTGGATCGCCTTCAACTCGGTGCGCCCCTACGGCGTGGTCTTCCCCACCGGTGGCACCCAGCAAATCTGGGTGACGGCGATCGACCCGGCGAAGCTCGGCCAGAAGCTCCCCGACGGCGGAATGGTCGACCCGAGCTTTCCCGCGTTCCGCTTCGCCTTCCAGGGGCTCGCCGAGAACAACCACCGGGCGTTCTGGACCCTCGACGTCCGGGATCCTCCCGACGGCGGGCCAACGTGCAAGAGCGGCGGCTCGGTGTGCGGCGCCGGCGTCACCTGCTGCGCGGGTTTGACGTGCATCACTGCCGGCGGGCTGAGCACCTGCCAGACGCCCAACGACGCCGGGGCCTGTCTGATGCTCGGCGACCCCTGCAGCCAGACCGCGGGCGCCGCGTGCTGCTTCGGCCTCGTCTGTGACGTCGGCGCCGACGGCGGGACGAACTGCGCCAACATCATCAACTGATCAAGGCACGAAGCCGGACGGTGCCTGCACCGTGATGGTGAACGCTGGAGTCGTCGAGTTGACGACGCCAGTGGGGCGGACGATCAGCTCGATGCGTTTGATCTTCGTCAGGTCCGCTCCGGAACCCATCCCCAGGACCCAGGCGCTGCTGCCCGCCAGCGGAATCTCCTCGTTGAAGCCACCCGAGGCGGTGGTCATCAGGTACCCGGCCGGGGGTGAGCCACCGTCGGCGGCGACGTGGACGTAGCGATTGAAGCTGCTCTGGCCAGTGGGGCCGCTGCAGAAAAAGACCACCGGCTGGCTCGACGGCTGCCACGGCGGCGCTTGCGGG
>JAYVRT010001000.1:0-3290 GCA_043776025.1 Archangiaceae bacterium
TTCACCGACGAGTACAAGCCGTACGGAGTGATCTTGCGGCTGCGCCCGACCGCCGACCGCAGCGGCAACATCCAGACCGAGGTCGAGGCCGAGGTCAGCGAAATCGATCAGTCGGTCGCGGTGTCCTTCGGCGGCTCGACCTCGATCCCCGGCTTTCGAACCCGGAAGGTGAAGACCAACGTCACCGTGCGCCATGGAGAGACGATCGTCCTCTCCGGCGTCTTCAGCCACGACGAGCAGAAGTCGGTGAGCAAGCTCCCCGGCCTCGGTCACATCCCGATCATCGGCGAGCTCTTCAAGAACCGCGCGTTCGACTCCACCAAGCGCGAGCTGGTGATCTTCGTCACCCCCCGCATCGTCAACCCCGACTCGGACAAGATCCGGACGATCATCGAAGACGTGAAGAGCCGCTACAAGCAGGCCCGTGGCGAGGTCAACTTCGGCATTTTCGATTGAGGGTTTCCGGGCCTTGAAAAGGCTCCGTCGGTCAAGTTGCCGCCAACGTAGGATTCTTCCCTCCTTTCCAGTGCTTGGAGCCGGTCAGCGGGCCTTGTTAGGATGCCCGTCATGTTTTTCATCACCGTGGTGGAGAAGGGCGGCGGCGGCGAGCAGGAGCTGACCTTCGAGAAGCCCGAGGTGACCATCGGTCGCCTCGCCGGCAACGACATCGTCCTCGGCAAGGGCAACGTCAGCAAGTACCACTCCCGCTTTGTCCTCAAGGACGGCAAGTACATCGTCGTCGACATGCAGTCGACCAACGGCACCTTCGTCAACGGGAAGAAGATCGCCGCTCCCCAGGTGGTGAAGCCCACCGACAAGATCTACATCGGCGACTACATCCTCAACGTCCAGGCGCCGGCCGAAGATCAGGAGTACGCCGAGGGTGAGGGTGAAGGCGAGGGCGAACAGGAGTACGCAGAGGATGAGCAGGCCGAAGAGGGTGGCGAGGAAGAGCAGGGCGAAGAGGAGCAGTACGAGGAGGAAGAGGAAGAGGCTCCGCGCTCTGACAGCACCCGCGCCCCGGAGAAGGCCGACCGGATGCCGGCGTCGCTCGCCAACGCGCTCGCCAAGCGCAAGAGCAAGGTCGACCCCGCGGTCGAGGCCTACGCCCGGCTGCAGAAGGACATCCACGACCGGCTGATCGAGTACCTCGACCTGCGCCGCCTCGACATGGACCGCCTGGGCGACGAGGAGCTCTGGCGCCGCACCGAGAAGGCGATTCGCGACATCCTCGACCAGATGGACGCCGACGGTGAGCTCGGCGAGGAGATCGACCGCGAGGCGCTGCTCACCGACGTGCTCAACGAGGCGCTCGGCCTCGGGCCGCTCGAGGCGTTCCTCGCCTCCGACGAGATCTCGGAGATCATGGTCAACCACGCCAACCAGATCTACATCGAGCGGCGCGGCAAGATTACCCTGAGCGACAAGATCTTCTCCTCGAACCAGGCGGTGCTCGGGGTGATCGAGCGCATCGTCGCCCCCATCGGCCGCCGCATCGATGAATCGAGCCCGCTGGTCGACGCCCGCTTGAAGGACGGGTCCCGCGTCAACGCGATCATTCCCCCGCTGGCGCTCAAAGGTCCGTGCATCACGATCCGCAAGTTCAAGCGCGACGCGCTGAAGATCGAGGATCTGATCAAGTACAAGACGATGACGGCGCAGATGGCCGAGTTCCTCGAGATGTGCGTCAAGGCGCACAAGAACATGGTGATCTCGGGCGGCACCGGCTCGGGGAAGACGACGACCCTGAACATCATCAGCTCATTCATCCCCGACGACGAGCGGATCATCACCGTCGAAGACGCCGCCGAGCTTCAGCTGCCCCAGGACCACTGGATCCAGCTCGAGTCCCGGCCGCCCAACCTCGAAGGCAAGGGCGCGATCACCATCCGCGACCTGGTGAAGAACTGCCTGCGAATGCGGCCCGACCGGATCGTCGTCGGAGAGTGCCGCGCCGGCGAGACGCTGGACATGCTCCAGGCGATGAACACCGGCCACGACGGTTCGCTCACCACGCTGCACGCCAACACCCCGCGCGACGCGCTCGCCCGCATGGAGACGATGGTGCTGATGGCCGGTATGGATCTGCCGGTGAAGGCGATTCGGGAACAGATCGCCAGCGCGGTGCATCTGATCGTCCAACAGACCCGGTTCTCCGACGGCAGTCGGCGGCTCTCCTACATCACCGAGATCTCCGGCATGGAGGTCGACATCGTCACGCTGCAGGACATCTTCTACTTCAAGCAGGAAGGCTTCACCGAGGACGGCAAGATCCGGGGGCGCTACGTCGCCTCGGGCTTCGTGCCAAAGTTCTACGACGAGCTGCAGCGGCGCGGCATCCCGGTCAACATGGGCATCTTCCGCGAGGAATAATTGATGGCAGCGATCGTCATCCGCTTCCCCGACGGGACCGAGCAAGAGCAGGAGCTCGCAGAGCAGCTCACCGTTGGGCGCGCCGATGGCAACGACCTCGTCCTCGCCGAGGGCGGGGTCTCGCGCAAACACGCCCGCTTCTTCCTCGACGGCGCCGACGTGCTCGTCGAGGACACCGGCTCCGCCAACGGGACCTTCATCGACGGCGAGAAGATCAGCGGCCCGACGAAGATCGGCCCCCGCGCCCAGGTGGTGATCGGGGACTACGAGATCAAGCTGAAGGGCAACGGGGCGTCCAACGGCAAGCCCCGCGCGACCGCCTCCAAGGGCCCGGTGCCGATCGGCGCTGGCGGCGGCGATCGCACCACCGCCCAGAAGGTGATGAAGCCCCCGCGGGCGACCACCACCATTCCCGCGGTGAAGCGTGACCCCGCGGCCGGGGCCGCGCTCGCCAAGCGGACCAAGCCGACCGCTTCTCCCAACGCCGGAGCGGTGCTCCGCGGGCTCACCGGCCCGTTCATGAACAAGAGCTTCCCGGTCAAGGGCACGATGGTGGTCGGCCGGGTCGCGGGCGTCGACATCCAGCTCGAGGACGACTCGGTCAGCCGCCGCCACGCCGAGGTGGTGATGAGCGGTAAGTCGGTGGTGCTGCGCGATCTCGGCAGCGCCAACGGCACCACCGTCAACGGGCAGCCGCTGTCGGGCGAGGTGCCGCTGAGCTCGGGCGACATCATCCAGTTCGGCGTCGTCGAGATGGCCTACGAGAACGGCGCCGACGCCGCGCCGTCACGGCTGCCCGCGCGCCGGTCGGGGGGGGGCGCGCCGCGTGCGCCGATGTCGGGCGGAGGGCGCCGTGCCGCCCGCGAAGCAGCCCAGTCCGACGACGAGCTCGAGGGCTCGCAGGCCGGGCTCGACCC
>JAYVRT010001001.1:0-3289 GCA_043776025.1 Archangiaceae bacterium
CGACTTCAAGCGCGCGCGGGAGCTCCAGCTGCAGCTGCAGCCGCTGCACCGGCTGCTGTTCTGCGAGTCGAACCCGATCCCGGTGAAGATGGCGCTCCACTTGATGGGCCGCTTCAGCACCGAGATCCGTCCGCCGCTGAGCGTGATGACCGACCCCAACGCCGCGAAGCTGAAGGAAGAGCTGCTGCGGCTCAAGCTCTGCTGAAGGACCTCGCATGACCACCCGCATCGCGGTCACCGGAGTCACGGGGCGCATGGGCGCGGCGCTGGTGCGCACCGTGCGCGACGACCCGAAGGCGAAGCTGGTCGGCGGCACCGAGCGCAAAGGGCACGCGGCGGTCGGGCTCGACGTCGGCCTCGCCGCGCACCTGGGCGCGCTCGAAGCGCCAGTGGTGGACGAGCTGCCCCAGCTGCTCAAAGGCTGCGACGTGGTGATCGACTTCACCAGCCCCGAGGCGAGCCTGGAGCACGCCGCCGCCTGCGCCAACGCCGGGGTCGCGCTGGTCGTCGGCAGCACCGGGTTCAGCGACGAGGCGAAGCGGGTCATCGGCCGGCACGCGCTGAAGATCCCGGTGGTGATGTCGCCCAACATGTCGATCGGCGTGAACCTGATGATCGAGGTCGCCGCCGAGCTGGCGCGCCGCCTCGGTGAGGGGTTCGAGGTGGACATCCTCGAGGCGCACCACCGGATGAAGAAGGACTCGCCGTCGGGCACCGCGCTGCGGCTGGGGGAAGAGATCGCCCGCGCGCTCGGTCGCACCCCCGAGGACTTCCGCCAGTCGCGCGTGGGGCAGATCGGCGAACGGCCGCGCAAGGAGATCGGGATCCAGGCGCTGCGCGGCGGCGACGTCGTCGGCGAGCACACCGTCTATTTCTTCGGCGAAGGAGAGCGGCTCGAGCTGACCCATCGCGCCTCGAGCCGAGATCAATTTGCCCGGGGTGCGGTGCGCGCCGCGAAGTGGGTGGTGGGCAAGCCGCCCGGGCTCTACGGGATGTCGGACGTCCTCAAGGGATGAGCACGATGGCTCGCTACGCCCGGGTGCAGACCCTCGCCGGACCTCGCTACTGCCTCGTCGAGGGCGACACGCTGTGGGTGCTCGACGGCGCGCCCTGGTGGGCAGGGTCGCGGCGCACCGACGAGAAGCTCGCGCTCGAGGGGGCGAGTCTGCTCGCCTGCTCCGACGCCTCGAAGATCGTCTGCGTCGGGCAGAACTACCGCAAGCACGCGCTGGAGATGGGCAAGCCGGTGCCGGAAGAGCCGCTGCTGTTCCTCAAGCCGCCGAGCGCGCTCAACGGGGCGGGCAGCCCGATTCGGCTTCCGCCGCAGAGCAAAGAGGTGCACCACGAAGCCGAGGTCGGGCTCGTCATCGGCGAGCGACTGACCCGGGCGAGCGAGGCCGAGGCCGAGAAGGCGATCTTCGCCGTCACCTGCTTCAACGACGTCACTGCCCGCGACATCCAGAAGCGGGAGATCCAGCACACCCGGGGCAAGGGCTTCGACACCTTCGCCTGCGCGGGGCCGTGGATGGTGACCGGGCTCTCGCCCAACGACCTCAGGGTCCAGGCCCGGGTCAACGGCGCGACGAAGCAGGACGGCCGCACCAACGACATGGTCTTCCCGCCGGCGCGGCTGGTCTCCTTCATCTCCCACTGCATGACGCTGATGCCCGGAGACCTGATCTCCACCGGGACTCCCTCGGGCGTCGGGCCGATTCGTGCCGGCGACACGGTGGAGATCGAGATCGAAGGCGTCGGGGTCTTGAGCAACCCCGTCGTCCAGGGATGAGCGTCTTCGTCGGGCTGGGCAGCAACCTCGGCGATCGGGCGGCGATGCTCGATCGCGCGGTGGCGGAGATCGCCCGGCTGCCCGGGGTGAAGGTGCTGCGGCGCTCGAAGGCGCTGACGACGCCGGCGATGCTGCCCCCGGAGGATCCCACGCCTCAGCCCGATTACCTCAACGCGGTGGTCGAGCTTCAGACACGGCTCGAGCCGCGCGCGCTGCTCAAGGCGCTCAAGGCGCTGGAGGTTCAACTCGGCCGCAAGCAGGCGAAGCGGTGGGCCCCGCGGGAGATCGACCTCGACTTGCTGCTGTGGAACGGCGAGGTAATCGACGCGCCGGACTTTCAGCTGCCCCACCCCGGACTGGCGCAGCGCCGGTTCGTGCTCGCCCCGCTGGCGGAGCTGGCCCCAAGGCTGCGCCACCCGACGCTGGGAAAGACCGTCAGCCAGCTGCTCGCGGCGCTCGCATGAGTCCGCGCCTGTAGTACGACAGTTCCCGATGACCGCTCTGACCGCCACCCTCGTGCTGTTCCTCGCCCAGGCGCCGCTGCCGCCCAACGCCAACGAGCTGCCGCCCAACCACCCGTCGATCAACGCTCCGGCGACCGGCGCGATGCCGCCCAACCACCCCCCGGTCGCTCCGGGTCAGACGGCCCCCAGCGGCGAGGACTTGCTGAAGAAGCTCGAGGCGGTCGGGGACCTCAAGTCGAAGGAGAAGACCTTCGAGATCGCCTCGTCGCTGGGCAAGCTCTACTTCACCCACGGCCGGTACGCCGACGCCGTCATCTTCTTCGAGCAGGCGGTGGCCAAGGCCGACGCCGCGCGCACCTTCTACCTGGGCAAGAAGAAGGCGCTCGGCGCCAGGCCGGTGCCGCCTCCCGCCGCCGCGGGCTGCGCGCCGGCTGCCGACTCGACGCTCGTCAGCCAGCTCGCCAAGGCGCAAGCCCAGAAGGACGTCGGCTTCGCCGCGGCCTGTGCCCGCGCCGCGCTCCACCCGCTGATCGAGATCGAGAGCCAGCTGGGCGCGGCGAAGTTCTTGAACCACGACCCGAAAGGAGCGCTCGCCGTCTACGACCGGGCGCTGCTGCTGTTCGAAACCAACTCCGAGGCCCGGTACGGCCGCGCGGCGCTGCTGCTGGACACCAAAGGAGAGGACGTCGCCGCGCTCAAGAGCGCCAAGGACGACCTCGACAAGTTCCTCGCCGACTACCCGACCTCTCCCCGCGCGCCCCAGGCGAAGGCGTTCTTGAACCGGATCAACGACGCGCTCGCCGCCGGCGGTGTCTCGAAGGTGAAGGTCGTGGCGAAGGAGCCCCCGGTGGATCCCCACGCGGGGATGCAGCAGCCCGGTGGCCAGCCTCCCCAGCTGACCCAGGAGATGATCGACGCGGTGAAGAGCGTCGAGCGCACACCTGAAATGGACCAGGGGTTCTCCAGGCTCGTCGACGAGGCGGAGGACCACCTGGCGAAGGGCAAGTTCCAGGAGGCGCTCGACAACTACAAGCGCGTG
>JAYVRT010001002.1:0-11335 GCA_043776025.1 Archangiaceae bacterium
TGTTCACCGGAATGCTGATGGCGTTGATCGGTGGCTTCACCGTCTACGTCTTCCGGATGCAGATCGCCTTCCCGGGGATGCATGTCCCCGGCTTCGGCCGCGTCTCGGCGCACGACTACAACTCGCTGGTCACCACCCACGGCTCGGTGATGATCTTCTGGGTGGCGATGCCGGTGCTGATCGCCGCCTTCGGCAACTACCTCATCCCGCTGATGATCGGCTGCGATGACATGGTGTTCCCGCGGATCAATCGGCTCAGCTACCAGCTGTTCCTCTTGAGTGCGTTGATCCTCATCGGCTCTTTCATGGTCGAGGGCGGAGCCTTCGGCGGCGCCTGGACCTCGTACCCGCCGCTGTCCGCCCGCGCCGATTACAACCTCACGCCCCACGGTGCGCCGCTGTGGCTGATCTCGGTGGCGATCGAGTTCGTCGCCTTTCTCCTCGGCGGCATCAACTTCGTCACCACGATGATGAACTCCCGGGCGCCGGGGATGAAGATGTTCGACGTGCCGATCGTCGTCTGGATGATCGTCATCGCCAGCATCCTCTTCATGGCGTCGGTGGGTCCGCTGGTGGCGGGCGCGGTGATGTTGCTGTTCGATCAACTCCTCGGCACCGGGTTCTACGACCCGCAGAAGGGCGGAGATCCGATCCTCTGGCAGCACCTGTTCTGGTTCTTCGGCCACCCCGAGGTCTACGTGGTGATGCTGCCCGCGGTCGGCATCGTCGCCGAGATCATCACCGTCTTCTCGCGCAAGAAGCTCTTCGCTTACAAGACGGTGCTCTACACCGCGCTCGGCACCGGCGTGCTGAGCTTCTTCGTCTGGGCCCACCACCAGTTCATTGCCGGCATCGACCCGCGGATGGCGAACATCTTCGGCGTCACCACGTTGCTGATCTCGATTCCCGTCGCGGAGATGATGTTCGTCTACATCGCGACGCTCTACGGCGGCTCGATTCGCCTCACCGTCCCGATGCTCTGGGCGCTGGCGTTCATCTCCGAGTTCCTCATCGGCGGCGTCACCGGCATCTTCTTGGGCTCGTCGGCGGCCGACATCTACTTCCACGACACGTACTTCGTGCTCGCGCACTTCCACTACACGTTCGTGCCGATCGCGATCATCGCGGTCTTCGCCGGGGTGACCTACTGGTTCCCGAAGATGTTCGGCCGGATGATGAACGAGACGTTCGGCAAGGTGCACTTCTGGGGGACGATCGTCGCCTTCAACTTCATCTTCATTCCGCTCTTCATCACCGGGGCGCGGGGCGATCACCGCCGCATCTACGACTACTCCCACTTCCCTGACCTGCAGAAGGCAGGGATGCAGGACCTGCGGGTGCTCGCCACGCTGTCGCTGGTGGTGATGCTCGCCTTCCAGGTGATCTTCCTCATCAACTACTTCGGCAGCATGTTCTGGGGGAAGAAGGCGGACAAGAATCCGTGGAAGGCGAACACCCTCGAGTGGCAGGCGGAATCGCCGCCGCCGCACGGCAACTTCCCCACACTCCCCACCGTCTACCGGCCGCCGTACGAGTACAGCAACCCCGGCCGCGAAGACGACTACTGGCCGCAGAACAGCCCGAGCTAACGACACCATGGCAATGCGACCGATTGCGACGACGCGCAGTGCGACCGGGGTCCCCACGGGCCGGCTGGCGGTCTGGTGGGTGGTGGCCTCCGAGATCGTAATCTTCGGCGGGCTGCTGAGCGCCTACATCATGCACCGCATCGGGCACCCCGACTGGGCGGCCTATGCGGTCCACACCAACACCTGGGCAGGGGCGTTCAACACCCTGGTGCTGCTGAGCTCCAGCCTCTCCGCGGTGCTCGCGCACAAGGCGGCGGAGGAAGGCAACGGCAAACGGGCGGCGAACCTGCTCTACCTTACCTGCCTTGGCGGGCTCACCTTCCTCATCGTCAAGTCCGTCGAGTGGACCCACGAGATCAAGATGGGGATGACGATCACCTCGAACACCTTCTGGTCGTTCTATTACACCGCCGCCGGGCTGCACGGCCTGCACGTGATCGCCGGCTGCGTGATCATGCTGTTCGTTGCCGCCGACGCGAAGCACAACCGCGAGCTCCAGCGGGTCGAGAACATCGGCATCTACTGGCACTTCGTCGACCTCGTCTGGATTTTCCTCTTCCCGCTGCTCTACATCGCGAAGTGATGGTGACCCATGTCTGAACACGCTGCTCCTCATCCGGCCGGTGCAGGCGGGGCCCCGGCGGCCGCGCACCACCACCCGAACTACGTCAAGGTCTGGGCGCTGCTGTGCGTCCTGCTGGTGGTGAGCGTCACCGGCCCGTTTCTCGGCATCAAGGTGGTGACGATGATCACCGCCTTCGGGATCGCGTTCGTCAAGGCGTACCTGGTGGCGACGAAGTTCATGCACCTGAACATCGAGAAGAAGTTCGTGGCGTACATGCTCGGCGCGATGCTGACGATCATGCTGCTGATGTTCGGCGCGATCGCCCCCGACGTCCTCAAGCACGAGGGTGCGCGGTGGAGCAACGACGCCGCCAAGGCCTCGGTCGAGAAGGGCCTGGCGCACGCCAAGGCCCATGAAGGCGAGGAACACTGACTCCCGCGATGGACGGTTCGATTCCAGGTCCCGGCCGGCGAGTCGGGCGTCGGCCGGTGGTCCCCAGCGGGGTGCTGGGGATGCTGATCTTCGTCACCGCGGAGATCATGTTGTTTGCCGGCACGCTCAGCGCCTTCACCATCGTCCGTGCTTCGAGCATGCCGCTGATGTGGCCGCCCGCGGGCCAGCCGAGGCTTCCGGCGGCGGCGACCGCGTTCAACACCGCGGCGCTGATGCTCAGCGCTCTGGCGCTCTTCCTCGCCCACCGCGCGTTCAGCAAGTCGAAGGGCGGGGCGGGGATGCTCGCCGCGTCGCTCGCGCTCGGCGCCACTTTCGTCGGACTGCAGGGGCGCGAGTGGGTGCAGCTGCTCGCGCAGGGGCTGACGATGACCTCGAGCAACATCGGCGCGTTCTTCTATTTGATCGTCGGAATCCACGGGCTGCACGCCGTCATCGCGCTCGGGCTGCTCGCCTGGTCGTGGCTCAAGCTTCGGGCGGGAACGCTCCAGCCGAGCGCGTTCAACGTGGTGCAGACCTTCTGGTACTTCGTCGTCGGCCTCTGGCCGGTGATCTACGCCCGGGTCTACTTTTGAGCGCGCGCGGCTGGGCCAGCCTCTACGTGTTGTTCGCCAGCGCCGTCGCCTGGGCGTGCCCGGTGTGCGGCGCGGCCCAGGACACCAAGGGCACCTACATCAACATGACGCTGGTGATGTCCGGCCTGCCGCTGGTGATGATCGGCTCGGTCGTCGCCGGGGTTGCGATTCGCTTCAAGCGCGCCGACGAGGAAGAGAAGCGCGAAGAAGAGCAGCGCCGAAAGGACGCTGAAGAAAAGCGTCGGAAGGATGACGAGCGGAAGTGACGCCGTCGCCCGTCGCTGAGCCGGGCAAGCCGGTGTGGAAGAACCCCTGGGCGGTCGCGTTCGTGGTCGGCATCGTCGCGCTCACCGCGCTCCGCTTCTCCCAGCAGGCTTTCCTCCACGCGCCGCCGCCCGGACCGTCGCTGGGCACCTGGGAGCTGCGCACCGTCGAGGGCGCGCCGTTTGGCTCGGCCCAGCTGCTGGGCAAGGTGTGGATTGTCTCCGTCGCCAGTGACCCCGAAGCGCAGGCCCGGCTGGGCAGCATCCTCCGGCACATCGACGACCTGGGGGACAAGATCGTCCTCGTGTCGCTGTTGCCCGAGGGGGCGAACCCGCCGGCCCGGCCCCCGGGCGCCGAAGCAAAGTGGGTGGTGCTCACGGGCAGTGCGCCGCAGCTCGAGTCTCTGGTGATGGGCCACCTCCGGCCGGCGCTGGTCGAGTTTCCCCCGACGGTCACCGCTCACGTCGACGCCGGCACGACGCAGGCGGACTTCGCCCAGCTCGCCGCGTTCGGCGTCGTCGACCCGCGGGGCTCGATTCGCGGCTTCTGGCCTGACACCGACCTCGGCCGCGGCAACGTCATCAACGCGGCCCGGTTGCTGGCGAAGAAGCCAGACACTTAACCCCACAAATCGCCTGAGTTGATCCCGCCTCGCTTGCCCGCTGCCCGCTGCCCGCTGCCCGCTGCCCGCTGCCCGCTGCCCGCTGCCCGCTGCCCTGATGTCTTTGTCGCTTGTCGGTTGCGGGCCACTCGGCCCGCGCTCTCCGCGCTTCGCGATATCTGGGCATCGTTCGTCGCGATCCGGGGTCAACCCAAGCGATCTGTGGGGTTAAACGGCCGCGCGCCTCAAGCGCCCTTCATCGGCCGGCGGCGGGCCATTCAAGCCGGACTCCCGCGGGCACCGCGGCGCCCAGGTCGCCTCGGTCGATCGCCTCGAGGAACGCACCGACAGCCTCGGCGTCGGGACCCCGCGGTGCGAGCCGCAGGTATTCGCGGTATTCGGCGGCGCCTGGCACGGGCGCGCCCATCGCCACGTCGACCACGCCCAGCAGCTTGTGACAATCGGCGCGCCTCGGGTCGATCGAGATGCATTGGTTCAGCTCCGCTCTCGCAGCCGCCAGAGCGTCGCTGTCCTGCAGCAGGTCCTTGGCGAGGCCCTGGTGCGTCGAGGCCTCGTCGAAGACGAAGAGCGCGGGCGAGATGCCGCTGCGGTCGGCCGGGTTTCCGAAGTCGCGGCGAGGCGCCTTCAACGCTTCGAATTCGGCGTCGCTGAGCTGGACCGGCGGCGTGCCGGCTTCGGGCACGGGTGCTCGCGGGTAAAGCAGTGCGCCGGCTGCCATCGCGACGGCGAGCGCGCCTACCCAGAGCAGCGGAAGGAACCGGCTTCTCCGTCTGGGCGGAGCGGCGGCAGTGGTCCGCGTTTCGTCAGCGCGCGGCGGCGCGGGGCGTGGGTGGGTATTCACCGCTTCAGTATTTCAGCAGTGGCGGTCGCCGATCGAGCCGTTGAGGGCGCGCGAACAGTGTCGCACTCTTCTTGCAACACCTGCATGACCGCGGTTCCCTGCTCTGAGTGGACCCACCCGAACTCGTACAACCCGGCGACAGGTCCTTGCGCGACCCAGTGGAGCGCGCTCAGGAGTCACCCGGCGCGCAGCCGGTACCCGCGCGACCGTTGGGGCGGCGCTCATCGAGGGGCCGTATATTGCCGCACGATGATTCACCACCGCGCCTGCAACCTTTGCGAAGCGATGTGCGGGGTGAAGGTTGAATTCGAGGGGACGAAGGTGCTCTCGATTCGTGGCGACGAGGACGATCCGTTCAGCAAAGGCCACATCTGCCCCAAGGCCACCGCGCTGCAGGCGCTCTACGAGGATCCGGATCGCCTCCGTCAGCCGCTGCGGCGGGTGGGCAAAGGGTGGGAGCCGCTCTCCTGGGACGCCGCCCTCGACGCAGCGGCGCAGGGCCTTCACGCGGTGCAGCAACGGCACGGCAACCACGCGCTCGGCGTGTACCTGGGCAATCCGAACGTCCACAACACTGGCGCGATGCTGTTCGGCAGCCTCTTCCTCCGTGCGCTGAAGACGAAGCACCGCTACTCGGCGACCTCGGTGGACCAGCTGCCGCACATGCTCGCGGCCTACTGGATGTTCGGTCACCAGCTGCTGATGCCGGTGCCCGACGTCGATCGCACCCAGTACTTGCTGATGCTGGGCGCGAATCCGATCGCGTCGAACGGCAGCCTGATGACCGCGCCGGGAATCCGCGCCCGCCTCGACGCGCTCAGGGCCCGCGGCGGGAAGTGGGTGGTCGTCGATCCCCGGCGCACCGAGACGGCGGAGCGGGCCGACGAGCACGTCTTCATCACCCCCGGCACCGACGCGCTGTTTCTCCTCGCACTGCTCCACGAGGTCTTCACCCAGAAGCTGACGCGGCCTGGCCGGCTCACCGGGATGGTCGACGGGCTCGCCGAGGTCGAGGCGCTGGCCCGGCGGTTTCCTCCTGAGCGCGTCGCCGCGGCGACCGGCGTCGCGGCCGACACGATTCGCCAGCTCGCGCGCGAGTTCTCCGGCGCTCCGTCCGCGGTCTGCTACGGCCGCGTCGGCACTTCGACCCAGGCGTTCGGCACCCTCTGCGCCTGGTTGATCAACCTGCTCAACTTCGTCACCGGGAACTTCGACCGCCCTGGCGGAGCGATGTTCGCTTCGCCGGCGATCGACCCCCGCCGCCTGCCCAAGGCCATCTCCGGCGGGCGTGGGAGCCACGGGCGCTGGAAGAGCCGGGTCCGCGGCCTGCCCGAGTCGGGCGGGGAACTGCCCGTCGCCTCCCTCGCCGAGGACATCCTCACCCCAGGTGAGGGGCGGCTGCGGGCGATGGTGACGGTGGCGGGCAACCCGGTGCTGTCGACCCCGAACGGACGGCAGGTCGACCGCGCGCTGGGCGACCTCGAGTTCATGGTCAGCGTCGACCCGTACCTCAACGAGACGACGCGGCACGCGAACCTCATCCTTCCCCCGCCCTCGCCGCTCGAGCGGGAGCACTACGACCTCGCCTTCCACCTGCTCGCCGTGCGCAACACCACCCGCTATGCGCCGGCGCTCTTCGAGCCTGGGCCGAACGCGCGACACGACTGGCAGATTCTCCTCGGGCTCTCCCAGCGGCTCGAGGCGCTACGGGGCGGCGGGCTGCGCGCGCGGCTGAAGTGGGCGGCGCTCGAGGCGATGGGGGTCGAGCGCCTGCTCGACCTCGGCCTGCGCGCCGGGCCCCGCGGAGGACTCGGCGGCCTGACGCTGAAGAAGGTGAAGGCCGCGGTGCATGGGCTCGACCTGGGCCCGCTCGAGCCGTCGCTGCCGGGCGTGCTCCACACCAAGTCGCGCCGGGTCGAGCTCGCGCCGGCGCCGTTGCTCGCGGACGTCGCGCGCCTCGAGGCGACCCTCGCGCCGAAGGCCGGGGCCCAGCTGGCGTTGATCAACCGGCGGCACCTGCGCGACAACAACTCCTGGCTCCACAACGTGCCGAAGCTGGTCAGCGGCGCCGCCCGCTGCACCCTGCTGGTCCACCCCGACGACGCGAAGGCGCGCGGCTTGAGCGCCGGTGACTCGGTGCGGGTGCGTTCCCGGGTCGGCGAGGTGGTGGTGCCCCTCGAGCTGTCGACCGCGATGATGCCGGGCGTGGTCAGCCTCCCGCACGGGTACGGGCATGGTCGCGAGGGCGTCGGCCTCAAGATCGCGACTGCCCACGCCGGACAGAGCGTCAACGACCTCACCGACGACCAGGCGGTCGACGCCTTGAGCGGCAACGCGGCCTTCAGCGGCGTGCCGGTGCAGGTGGAGCGGGCCTGAGCCAGCCTGATGGCGATGTTCTCGGACACCAACGTGCCGCTGTTCGCTTCCGAGCTCGCCAAGGCCGCCGGTTCGGCCGCCAGCGTCGCCGCCACCAACGTGGGCGACAGGCCAAGGGCTGGCTGCGGCGGCGGGTGAGCCCTGCTCGCCGGCCCCTCAACGCGCCTGATTTGTCGAATTAGCCCCGGTGGTTGCAGCCCCTGCCGGGCGTATCCCCGGGCGGTTATGTGCAGCGAATAAATCTTGTCGCAGCCATCAAGCTTCGGTACGGAGCGCCCGCCCTATGGCTCAGATTTTCCCTAAGTGGTCGAACGAGACGCCTCGGTACATCCTCCTCAGCCTGCTGGGCGTCGGCGGTTTCGGCACCTTCGGGGTGTACTTCTGGGCGTCGCCCTACAACACCGACGTCGGGTACATGCCCAGGCAGCCGATCGCCTACAGCCACCGCCTGCACGCGGGACAGCTGCAGATGGACTGCCGCTACTGCCACGCCTACGTCGAGCGCGGGCCGCACGCCGGCGTGCCTCCGACGCAGACGTGCATGAACTGCCACAAGCAGGTGAAGAAGGACTCGCCCCTGCTCGAGCCGCTGCGCAAGAGCTGGGCGAACGGCATTGGCGATGGGCCGGCGCTTCCCTGGAAGCGGATCCACAAGATCCCCGATTACGCGTACTTCGACCACAGCGCGCACATGGGCTTCGGCGTCGGAGAGAACCGCGGCGCAATCGGCTGCGAGACCTGCCACGGCCGCATCGACACGATGGAGGTCGTCCATCAGGTGCAGCCGCTGTCGATGTCCTGGTGCATCGAGTGCCACTCCGACCCGGCGCTCAACATCCGCCCGGTCGAGGCGATCACCAAGATGGGCTGGACCTCGGATCTCGCCTGGCGCGACAAGGCCGCGCACATCGCCGAGACGCTGCGCCCACCTGGAAACCTCTCCCACGCCCAAGTCGTCAAGCCTGACGGCACCTACGAGACCTTCGCGACCGCCGGCTGCACTGGCTGTCACCGTTGAGGAACACCCGACCATGAAGACGGACCCCTACGCTCCCCTGCGCGAGCAGATGTCGCAGCCACCCACGCACTGGCGCTCGGTGGAGCACAAAGACAGCGACCCAGCGGTGGTGAAGGACCTCGACGTCGAGTTCCCCCACGGCACGGTGCAGCCCGACGGCTTCAACCGCCGCGACGTGCTCAAGCTCGCCGGCGCCTCGTTGGCGTTGGGCGGCCTCGCCGGCTGCGAGAAGTTGCGCCGGCCCGAGGAAGAGATTCTTCCGTACACCCACATGCCCGAGACGGTGATCCCCGGCGTGCGGATGCTCTACGCCACGGCGATGAACCGCTCCGAAGGGGCGGTCGGTCTGCTGGTCGAGGCCCACGAAGGGCGGCCGACGAAGATCGAAGGCAACCCCGGCCACCCGTCGTCGCTCGGCTCGAGCGACATCTGGGCCCAGGCCGAAGTGCTCAAGATGTACGACCCGGATCGCGCCCGGCTTCCGATGCAGGCCGGCAAGCCCAGCACCTGGGCCGCGTGGGACACCTTCGCCGCCGAACAGTTCGGGCCCAAGGCGGGCGCCGGCAAGGGCCTCGCGTTTCTCCTCGAGGAGGACGGCGGTCCGACGTTCGAGCGCCTCTTCAAGGAAGTCACCGCGAAGTTCCCCGAGGCGAAGGTCTATCGGTGGGATCCGCTCTCGCCCGACCAGGCGCTCACCGGGGCGCAGATTGCCTTCGGCCCCGGGGCGCGGCTGCACCACGACCTGGAGAAGGCGAAGGTCATCTTCTCCCTCGACTCCAACTTCCTCGTCGAAGGCCCCGACCACCTCAAGCTCGCGCGCCAGTTCGGCAAGAGCCGGGTGATCCTCAACAAGACCGACGCCGAGCGGATGAACCGCCTCTACGTGGCCGAAGGCATCTTCTCCACCACCGGCACCAACGCCGACCACCGGGTGCGGATCGCCAGCGGTCAGGCAGGTGAGCTGCTCAAGGCGCTCGCCCACGAGCTGGCGACCCAGCACGGCGTCGCGCTCGGCGAAGTCGCCGCCGCGGTCGCTTCCGCCGTCTGCCCCGATGGCGCGCAGAAGTTCGTCGCCGCCCTCGCCAAGGACCTCAAGGCCAACTCCGGCGCTGCCTGCATCTTCGTCGGCGAGCGCCAGCCGGCCGCCGTCCACGCGCTGGCCGACGCGCTCAATGCGGCGCTCGGCGCCGGCGCCGCGGGCATCGTCACCGTCTCCCGCGGTCCCGCGGCCCGCACCGCGGTCATCGACCAACTCAACGCGCTCAGCCGCGCGCTGGCCGGGGGCGAAGTCCAGACCCTGGTCGTCTTCGACGCCAACCCGGTCTACACCGCGCCGGGCGCGCTCAAGTTCGCCGAGGCGCTCGCCAAGGCAGCGACGGTCGTCCACGTCGGCGTCCTCCCGGAAGAGACCGGCATCAACGCCACCTGGCACGTCCCCTCGGCGCACTTCCTCGAGGCCTGGGGAGACGCCCGCGCCTGGAACGGCGCCGCGTCGATCATCCAGCCGCTGATTCTGCCGCTGTTCGGCGCGCGGCCGGCGATCTCGGTGCTGGCGCAGCTGGCCGGCCACGCCGAGCGGCTCGACCGCAAGCTCGTCGAAGAGACCTGGCGCGCCGCCGGTCAGCCGCTGGCCGACACCAAGGCCTGGCGCCGCGCCGTGCACGACGGGTTGATCGCCAACACCGCCCTCACCCCCGCGGCCGCCGAGCCCCAGCTGGGCGCAGTCGCCGCCGCGGTCGGGACGCTGAAGGCCGCCGCCCCGAGCAAGGACGCGCTCGAGCTGGTCGCGGTGCGCGGCCACAGCCTCGACGGGCGGCTCGCGAACGTCACCTGGCTCCAGGAGCTCCCCGACGGGATGAGCAAGCTGTGCTGGGACAACGCGGTGCTCGTCTCTCCCGCGCTCGCCAAAGAGCTCGGCATCGAGAGCGCCGTCCGCAAGAACGGCTACCAGTCGGACGTCGTGACCGTCGAGGTCGACGGCCGCAAGCTCACCGCGCCCAGCTTCGTCCTCCCCGGCCTCGCCAAGTACACCGTCGCGATGGTCGGCGGCTTCGGCAAGACGGCCGGAGAGGTCGCCGCCGGCGTCGGGGTCGCGGTCAACCCGCTGCTCGCCGACGGCACCGGCGTCCTCCAGGGCGTGAAGGTGACCCGCACCGGAAACACCACCGGGCTGTGCTCGACGCAGGATCACTTCTCGATCCCCGCCAACCCGTTCAAGGAGATGACGTTCGCGCAGATGACGGTGGCGCCGACCACCGTCACCGTCGACGGAAAGCAGGTCGCCAACGTCGAGCGCAACTTGGGGCTCGGCCGCCGTCCGCTCTTCCGCACCGGCACCGCCGAGGAGTACGGGAAGGAAGGCGGCAAGTTCGCGAAGGAAGGCAACATCCCCGAGGACCTGGTGCAGCTGGGCACGCCAGCGAACCAGCCGAGCAAGCCGAACCAGCTGCACAGCTCGGTGACCTACGAGAGCCAGCAGTGGGGGATGACGATCGATCTCTCCAGCTGCATCGGCTGCAACGCCTGCGCGATCGCCTGCGTCGCGGAGAACAACATCCCGGTGGTCGGCCGCGACCAGGTCATGCTCGGCCGCGAGCTCCACTGGATCCGCATCGACCGCTACTTCCAGGGCGACGTCGATGATCCAAAGGCGGCGCACCAGCCGCTGCCGTGCATGCACTGCGAGAACGCGCCGTGCGAGCCGGTGTGCCCCGTCTCCGCGACGGTGCACGACGAAGAGGGCATCAACGGCATGGCCTACAACCGGTGCATCGGCACCCGGTACTGCGCCAACAACTGCCCCTTCAAGGTCCGCCGCTTCAACTACCTCGACTTCACCGTCACCGGCCTGCTGGTCCCGGGAACCACCGCCGAGCTGTCGACGCTGGGCACCGGCAACCCGAAGCTGGTCGAGCGGATGAAGTCGCTGCGGCTGCAGCGCAACCCCGACGTCACCGTGCGCTACCGCGGGGTGATGGAGAAATGCACCTTCTGCACCCAGCGCGTCGAGGAGGCGAAGATCGCCGCCAAGCGCG
>JAYVRT010001003.1:0-11323 GCA_043776025.1 Archangiaceae bacterium
CCGGGGCGGTGGTGCTGCGCCACCCGCTGGCGGCCTTGCCCGAGCAGCTGCGCGAACGCTTCCTCGAGGCGGTGACGGCGCGCGCCGCCCCTGCCTACAGCCTCGACTACGTGAGGCTCGAAGTGCGGGCGACGCGGTCGGCGAAGTAGTTGGCCAGGTGTCGCGTCCCCCGCGCCGGGGCGACGAGGTCGTGCTCCGCGAGCGCGGCGATGAACTCGATCAGCTGACCCAGCCGCGGCTGAAACGGCGTCGTCACCAGGGCCACCGCCTTGAGCGCGAACAGCGGCGTGGCCATCGACTTGTCCGGGCTGCCCACCGCCTGGCAGGCGAGCGAGTTCATCTGCTTGCGGGTGAGCACGTCCGGGCCGCCGGCGAGGACCTCGTCCGGGCCGCCTTCGACCGCCTCGACGCAGACCTGGGCGAGGTCTCCCTCGTGAATCGGGTTGCTCTTTGCCAGCCCGCCCTTGAGCGAAGGCAGCCGGCCTTTCTTCGCCAGCGGCAACAGCTCCGCCAGCGCGGAGAAGAACCCCGTCGGCCGGATGATCACGTACTCGAGCCCGCTGCGCTTGATCGCGTCGACGACGTCCTCGTGCGCGCGGATGTACGCGAGGTCCCGCATCTGAACGTTGTGGAACACCGAGACGTAGACGAACCGCTTCACCCCGGCGCGCTGGGCCTCTTCGAGCAGCGCGAGGTTGGCCGGCGTGTCGACCTGGGTGTAGCCCCTTCTACCGGCCCCCGGGTCGGAGGACACTGACGCGCCGAGGCAGGAGAAGACGGTTTCGATTCCCTCCATCACCCCGGTGAGGGTGTCGGGGACGCGGGCATCGCCGACGTGCTTCGAGGTCAGCGCCAGGCCCGCCGGGAGCCGCGTCTCGTCCCGGGTCAGCCCGCGCACCTGGTGGCCCCGCGCGAGCAGCAACCGGGCGGCCTCGGCGCCGAGCGAACCGGTGACACCTGCGACGAGGACGTTCATCCGGTGCCTCGACATAGTCCTCCCCCACCCCCACGGTAAGGGATTGTTAGAGTCTGAGGGATGACTGCACCGGTCGACTGGGAAGCGATGTTCAAGGCGGCGGATCAGGTGCGCAGCCGGGCCTACGCGAGATACTCGAATTTCAAGGTCGGGGCCGCGCTCTGGTGCGACGACGGCAGCATCCTCGCCGCCTGCAACGTCGAGAACGCGAGCTTCGGGCTGACGATCTGCGCCGAGCGGAGCGCGATCGCCCGGATGATCGCCGAAGGGAAGAAGCTGATCGCGGTGGCGATCGTCGTCGACAGCGCCCGCCCCACCCCTCCATGCGGGATGTGCCGCCAGGTGATGGCCGAGTTCGCCCCCGGAACCCTCGAAGTGCGAAGCCGGAATACAAAAGGGGCTGAGGAGCGTTACACGCTCGCGGCGCTGCTCCCCCACGCGTTTACCCCCGATTTTCTTTAGTTTTTCAAACCGGTTACGAAGACCCCGGAAAGGTTTGCGGCTTTCGGCGGCCTTGGGTGTCTTGGCAACGATGACTTCCGACAAAAACCTCGATGGCCGGTTCAAGGTTCAGGGCGCGCTGCGCTGCAGCGGCGTCGGCTCGCTGATGTGCGCGGAGGACAAGGACGGCGCACGGACGGCGATTCGAATGGTGCCGCAGTACGCGCAGGGCCGCGAGGCGGTCGCCGCGGTGCTCAAGTTCCCGTTGCACCCGGTGCTGCCGCGGGCGCTCGGCTCGGGCCAGCTCAACGACTCCGCCTGGGTGGCGCTCGACTTTCCCGAAGGCGTGTTGGTGACGCAGCAGTGGCCGCTGGAGTTGCCGCGCCTGCTGGCGATGGGCTCGGCGGTGGCGAGCGCGCTGGCGGCACTGCACCAGGGCAACATCGTCCACGGCGAGCTGTCGGGGGACTCGGTGCTCGGCGTCCCCCACCAGGGCGGCGAGCGCTTCGTGCTCTTCGACGCGCCGCTGGTGGTGATGAACCGGATGACGGACCGCCGCGGAGAAGAACGGCTGCTCGCGCAGCTGACCCACATCGTGCCGTTCCTCTCGCCCGAGCGCGCCCGTGGCCTCGAGGCCGACTTCGCCGCCGACATCTGGGCCCTGGGGGTGTTGATCTCGCTCGCGGCCGGAGCGCAGACGGTGCCCGGCGGCTCGGCGCTGGAGAAGATCGCGTCGATCGTGACCGGCAAGTGGCGGCCGGCCGTGCCCGCGACGCTGCCGATTGCGCTGCGGCTGCTGCTGACCCGGATGCTGGCACCCGAGCCGCGGGCGCGGCCGACCTCGCTCGACGTGGCGATCGAGTTCAGCAACCTCCTCGAGGCGCTGAGCAACCACCAGCACGCGGTGACGGTGCATCCATCGAGCAACGCCGACACCAACCCCGTGGGCCAGGCGCGCATCCAGGGGCTGGTGGCGAAGATGAACGAGCCGGACCCGTTCGCCGCGCTGATCGGCCGGGGCGTGAGCGTCAGCCAGCCCGATGTCCACTCCGAGCCGACCCGCCGTCTGATCCCGGGCGCCGACTTCACTGACCCCGACGCGCCGGTGATTGCCACCGGAAAGGGCCACGACGTCACTGATCCCTACGCCCAGCAGCCGGTGCCGACTGCGCCGAACGCGCCGGTGCAGCCGGAGAAGCCGGAGCCGAGCTGGCCGCCGATGAAGCTCGAGGCGCTGCCGGCAGAAGGGCTGCTGGTCCCCGCGGTGCCGGCAAAGCGTCGCACCCCGCCGCCGCTCCCGCCGATCCTCGACCCGATGGCGGTCTCGGTCGCGCCGTCGCCCCGGCTCCACTCGCCCTCGCCGATGCCGAAGCTGGTCGCGGCGATGCCGGAACCGGAGCTGGGGCCGCTGCTCACCACCCAGCGCTTCGGCGAGCTGCCGACCTCGGTCGCGATGACCGCGCCGAGCCCCGCGCCAATGCCGTCGATGCCCGCGCCAGCTCCCTCGCTGCCGATCACCGTCGCTGAGCCCGTCTCCGCCAGCGAAGAGGCCAATGCCCAGGCGGCGGCGATGCTCGCCGAGGCGCCGGCGAAGTCGATTCACGATGAGCTCGAGGACGCGTTCGGCGCCGAGCTTCGCCGAGCCCGCGCCCGCCGCTTCGCCGTCCTGGGCATCGCTGCCGCGGTGCTGGTGGTGGGGACGATCGGCCTCGTGCTGCACTCGCAGCTGTCGAAGGACGAGCCCGAAGCGCGGCCCGCCAGGGTGGCAAAGGGTGCTCCTGCCGAGGACGAAGCGCCCGTCGCGCTCACCCCCGTCGCCCGCCCCGCCCGCGCTCCCGCGAAGGCGGCCGAGAGGAAGGCGGCCGTCGTCGAAGCGAAGCCCGCTCCAGTTGTCGAAGCGACGCCTGCGCCGGTCGACGAGGCAAAGCCTGCTCCCACCGTCGAGGCAAAGCCGGCTCCGGCCCCGCAGGCGAAGGCCGCTCCCACTGAGGCGAAGCCGGCCCCCGCACCCCAGGCGAAGGCCGCTCCTACTGAGGCGAAGCCGGCCCCCGCACCCCAGGCGAAGGCCGCTCCCGCCGAGCACCACGAAGTCCGCCGCGCCGCGCCCACGAAGGCCGCTCCCGCGCCGGTCTCGCACCGGTCGGCCTCGCGCCTCGACGAAGGTGACTGACCTGCCCGTGGCCGGTGCTATGAGCGCGGCTCGATGCAGATGTTCTTGTCGAGCAAGATGGCTGGCTAACAGTTACCCAACGCCGTGCGGTTCCTCGTCACATTCTGGTACTGGCTCGTCTTCTGCCCGACGATCGTCTTCGGCTGGTTCCTCGCTGTGCCGCTGTGGTTGGCGACGATGCCGTTCGATCCCGACGGGCAGGTGCTTCACCTCTTCGTCAACTTCTGGGTCTTTCAGTACCTGAAGATCTGGCCCGGGTGGAGCGTGGAGGTGCTGCACCGCGAGCGGCTGCCCAAAGGCCCGTGCGTCTACGTCGTCAACCACCAGTCGATGGCCGACGTGGTGGCGGTGATGGGGCTGCGCACGCCCTACAAGTTCGTCTCCAAGGAGACGCTCTTCACCGTGCCCATCGTGGGGTGGACGATGAAGATGCTCAAGTACATCAAGGTCGAGCGGGGCAAGCCGCACTCGATGCACGAGATGGTCGAGTCGTGCCGGGCCTGGGTGAAGCGCGGCGTGCCGGTGTTGATCTTCCCCGAGGGCACCTACTCCGCCGACCCGCACAAGCTGCTGCCGTTCAAGCGGGGCGCCTTCCTCGTCGCGCTGGAAGAGAAGGTGCCGCTGGTGCCGGTGCTGCTGCGTGGCACCACCGAGCTGATCCACGAAGACGGCCCGTGGATGTCGCCGCGGGCGCGGATCTCGGTCGAGGTGCAGGAGCCGATCGTCCCGCTGCCGGATGAGACCGACGAAGCGCTCGCCGCCCGCACCCGGAAGTTCTTCGCCGAGCAGCTCGGCAAGAGCCTCTAAATCGGCCTCTGGCGTGACCGGGGAGCGCAAGACTGGCACGATGGCCCGGCAGGCCCGTAGGCGCGGTCGGGGGGTCCGATGACACAGCCAGAAACGCCCCCGGAAGGTGGCGTCGACGAGCACCGGCGAAAAGGCCGCATGCTCACCAACGTTGTTCGAGCGATGGCTGCGATGGCGCTCGTGGGCGTCGCGGTCGCGCTGCTCGAGGGGAAGAACGACCTGCGGATCACAGTCGCCTTCTACCTTCCTGCGCTGGGGTGCCTGATCGCGCTCTGGGCGCTCGTCCGCAGCGGGCGGCTGAAGGCCGCGGGCTGGGCGCTGTCGCTGTTCTTCTGGGGAATCACCGCGTTCGTCACCCTCTTCTTCGGAGGACTCAAAGGACAGAACGCCGCGGGCTTCGCGGTGAGCATCATGTTGATCGGCAGCCTGGTCGGAGGGCGCGCCGCGATCGGGCTCGCCGCGCTCTCCTCGGTGTGGTGCGCGCTGCTGGCGGTCCTGGAGCTGCGTGGGCTCGCCCCGCCCCAGCTTCAAGGCTACAGCCCGCTCAACTCGTGGGCGGCGATCACCACTTCGCTGATCCTGATGTCGGTGCTGCTCCACGCCTCGCTGGCGTCGCTCAAGGAACTCCACTCCCGGGGGCTCGCCGCGGCGGCCGAGCGGGACCTGGCGCTGCGTCGGTCGATTCAGTCGCAGAAGATGGAGTTGGTGGGCAACGTCGCCTCGGGCATCGCGCACGACTTCAACAATCTGTTGATGGTGATCAGCAGCGCCACCCAGTTGCTGAGGGCCGAGCTGCCGGCGGGCCGGCGCCAGGTCGCCGAGTCGCTTGACGACCTCGACGGCGCGACCTCACGGGCGGCCGTGATGACGCGGCACCTGCTCACGTTTGGCGGCTCGAAGCTCGGAGAGGTGGAAGCGACCGACCTCGGGGAGTTCGTGCGGGCGTTCGAGCCGATGCTGCCGCGGCTGTTGGGTTCGGCGATCGCGATCTCCGTCGACGCGACACCCGGCCTGTTCGTTCAGGCCTCGCGATCGGGGCTGGAGCAGATCCTCTTGAACCTGGCCGTGAACGCCCGCGACGCGATGCCCCAGGGCGGCACGTTGAAGATCCGCGCCGCGGCTGAGCCGGCCACCCAGGGCTGCACCCTCTGGGTCGAGGACAGCGGCATCGGAATGGACGAGGCCACCCAGGCGCACATCTTCGAGCCGTTCTTCACCACCAAGCCGACCGGCACCGGCCTCGGCCTGTCGACGCTGCGAGAGCTGGTGACGCGCTTCGGAGCGGTCACCACCGTGCGCAGCGCCCCGGGCAAAGGCACGACGTTCGAGATCCGGTTTCGCGCGGTTCCCGCACCGGCGCGATCCGAGGCCGCCCCGGCGCCGAGCGTGCAGCCCAGAAATGGCAGCCCGCGCGAACGGGTGCTCGTAGTCGAGGACGACCCGATGGTCCACCGCGCGACCTCGCGGGTCCTCGGCCTCACCGGGTTCGAAGTGGTGGCGGTTGCCAACGGGCTCGAGGCGGTGGCGCTGCTCGAGAAGGCGACCGACTTCGTCTGTGTGGTGAGCGATCTGTCGATGCCGCTGCTCGACGGCGAGGCGTTGGCGCAGCGGCTGGCCACCGAGCGCCCGGACCTGCCCGTGGTGCTGCTGAGCGGAAACCGGGCCCCTCCAACGCCGCTGATGCTCTCGCCCCACCGGGCGTCGGTGGAGAAGCCCGTCAGCCAGCAGGCGCTGCTGGCAGCGATCGTCGCCGCGCGCGGCCCGCACTGACTGGGGACCTGGCGACGGGTTGCACTCGGATGGCGGCTGCAGCCGCTACCGGCTGCACGGCTGAACGCCTTCAGCGAACCCAGCCGGCATCCGGGGCCACCGCCGGCCCGAGCGCCCGGCGGACCTTCACCCCCACCTTGGGCTTGAGCGCGTCGAGGTAGCTCAGCCACCGCACCGCGTCGCGGAGCACGTCCTTCGCCGGGCGGAAGGTCGCGCCGAGCTCGGTCTTCGCCTTGCGCGAGTCGTAGACGAGGTGGTGGCCGAACGCGTCGTCGATCTGATCTCGCGTGACCTCCGCGTCCTGCCCCGTCTTGCGCGCCTTCTTCTCCGCGCTGCCGGCGAGGAAGCGGAGGAGGAACCGCGGCGGAGAGAACACCATCGGGCGGATCCCCGTCACCTCCCCGAACAGGGCCGCGCCCTGCTCCGGGCCGAGCGCGTCTCCGGTCAGCAGGTAGCGCTCCCTGGGCTTGCCCTTCTCGGCAGCGAGCAGGTGGCCCCTGGCGACGTCGCGCACGTCGGTGAAGCAGACGGCGAGGAACGCCGGGTTCCCCTGCAACAGCCCGATGATCGCCTTCGTCGCCGGGGTGAGCCGGTAGTCGCGCGGGCCGAAGACGCCGCTGGGGTTGACGACCACCACCTCCACCCCGTCGGCCGCGAGCGCGAGCCTCTCGGCCTCGAGCTTGGCGCGGGAGTAGACGCTGCGCGGCGTCGGCAGCGGCGCTGACTCGTCGAGGGGCTTGGTCAAGTCGGAGGCGAAGCCGACCGTCGCCCCGCTGCTGGTGACCACCACCCGCTTCACTCCGGCGCGCTTCGCGGCGTCGAGCACGTTGCGGGTCCCGGTGATCGCCGGGTCGAGGATGGTGCTCTCGTCGACAGACCAGTTGCGGTGCACGGTTCCGACGTGGAAGACCCAATCGACTCCAGCGACCGCGCGGTCGACGGTCGCCGCGTCGAGCAGGTCGCCTTCGCGCAGCTCGACCTCGAGGCCGGTGAGCGCCCGGCGATCAGACCCGGGACGGACGAAGGCGACCGCCTTGTGGCGCGCCTCGAGCAACGCGCGCACCACGTGATTTCCGATGTGACCGTTCGCTCCAGTGACCAACGCCTTCATCTGTTCCCCCTATGGCCGCGGCTTCGCGGTGCCGTCGAAGCAGCTCTTCAGATACGCCCAGTCGTGGTCCGCCACCTGGCGCCCGAGCTTCAGCCCCTCGAGGTTGTCGGCCTGGATGTGGTACCCGCCCATCACCCGCGAGATGCCTGCCAGCTCGGCGGTGGCGCTGAAGGTCGGCAGCTCGAGCGTCACCTCTTCCCCCGGCGCCGGCTCGGTCAGCGCGCAGCAGGGCCGCTTCTCCACCGCGCCGAAGCGATCGCTGCCAGTGACCAGCTCGAGCACCCGCGCCGACGCGCCGCTGACGGTGCTGTGCCCCGAGGGGAAGCCGGGAAACGGAGGGGTGATGAAGGTCGAGGGCGAGTAGGGCCGCCACTGCTCGGCCGGCAGCGTCACCACGCCCTTCCCCGGCCCGCCCCAACCCTGCAGCTTCTTTCCGGCGAAGTAGTGCCGCACCAGCGTCCACGGGCGCGACGAGTCGTAGAAGCGCTTGGCCTCCCAGCAGGCGATGAACGCGTCGAAGGCGACGTTGGCGACGGAGAAGAACAGCTTCACGTCGGCGTCGAGGTCGTGGTGATCGCGCCGCGACACGTCGGCGGCGAAGCGCAGCCAGTGGCCTGACTGCCCGGTGGAGCGTGGCCCGTCCCGCATGAACTCCACGGTTGCCTTCTGCTTCGCGTCGAGGTGGGCGTTGAAGTCGAGGCACTGCTGGGTCTGCTGGCGCAGCTCCTCCGAGGCGACCTTCGGCGGCGGGCCCGGGCGGAACTGGGCCGCGCTCTGGAGCCCGAACGGCCGCACCCGGTACCAATGGGGAGTGAGGAACCCGGGCGTCACTTTGCCGCCACCCTTCTTGTCGAACTCAATCGGCTGCCAGCGGTCGGGGTCGACGCAGCGCTCGGCGGAGTTGGCGGGCCGGTAGAACGTGTAGTCCGAGTACGGCGTCGGCGTTCCACCCGCTTCGTCGCCGAGCTGGTTGGCGCCGTCGCCGTGGCGGTAGGCAATCACCGCAGCGGCCGCGAGGTTCCCCACCGCCTGCGGAGTTCCTCCGGTGGTCGAGGTGTCCGCGGGGTCGTACCCGAGCTGCTTCAGCTGCGCGTCGAGGTAGGCCTTGTCGTCGGGGTAGACGTCGAGCAGCGTTCGGTAGGAGGCGTAGCTCACCGCCTTCTGCTTGTTCGCCAGCGTCCGTTCCTTCGGGGGACGGCGCAGCGAAGCGCCCAGGCGCGTGCCGACCGCCTTCTCGTCGTACGCGGCCCAGGCGTCGTACATTCCGGTCGCCCAGATCGCCAGGGTGCGGGAGATGATCGTCGGGCGGGCGCCGTTGCGATCCACTTCGCGCGCGGTGGCCTCCTGGGCGATCTCCAGCCAGTGGTAGGCGAGGTTCTGTTGCTCGACCGGCAGCGGCGCGCCATGGAGCAACGGCGGGGGCGTCTGCGCGGTGGCGCCGGCTGCCGACAGCAGGATCCCGACGACGAGGGCACGCATCGCAGGCACGGTATCCACCTTGGGTGGCGCGGAGTCGAGCGAATGCTGGGTCAGGGTGGGGGCGGGGCGATGGTCAACGCATCGGCGACGACGCTGACTCCGTTCCAGGTCCCGTGCTTGGCCCAGGTGGTGACCGACGCCGTGTCGCGGGCGGTGATCGTCCCATCAGTTGCGCGGCATTCCCGAAGCTCCTTCTGCACGCGCTTGAGCTGTTGCAGCCCACGGCCCGTCTTCGGCGCCGAGACCAGCATCAGCGGCTCGCCCTCGAGCTTGGCGACGACGAGGTACCAGGCGCCCCCAATCACCTCATCCACCTCGCCGACCTGGGTCACCTTCGAACAGCGCCAGGTCAGCGCATTGCCTCCCAACGGAGCGATTGCCGGTGCGACCGGCTGAGGTACGAGCTCTTCGGGGGGCGGCGCCCTTAGCGGCGGCGCAATCCGGTAGGGCGCGACCTGCTCGGGGCTCCGCGCGACGTCGGGCGGCGCGGCGTTGACCCACCACCCGACCGCGGCCAGCGCCGTACCGACCACTGCGATCGCGGCGTAGGCCCAGGCCGAACTGCGCGCCGGCACCTGCGGAGCGGCGCTCTGTCCCTGCTGCAGTTCGACGAGCCGCGCCCGCGCCTGGGTCGCGCTGGGGCGGCGGTCGGGATCTTTCTCGAGCAGCTCCATCACCAGCTTCGCCAGGCCCGCGGGCACCCCGGGCACCGCCTCGGAGATTGATGGCGCCGGGGTCGACAGGTGCCGGTGCATCACCTCGACCACCGAGCCGGTGCCGAACGGCTCGCGCCCCACCAGCAGCGTCCAGGCGACGACGCCCATCGCATAGCAGTCGGTCTTCGCCGAGACGGTGCCGCTGCCTCGCACCTGCTCCGGCGCCATGTACCCGGGCGTGCCCATCACCATCCCCGGGCTGGTCAGCCCGCGATCCATCGCGCCCTCGCGCTTGGCGAGCCCGAAGTCGAGCAACGTCACGTTCCAGCCCTCGGGCCTGGGGTCGATGAAGATGTTGTCGGGCTTGAGGTCGCGGTGAATCACCCCCGCCGCGTGGGCCGCCTCGAGCGCGGCGAACGCCTGGGACAGCACCCTCATCGTCTGGGCTGGGCTCAGCCTCCCTGCTTCGTGCAGCACCGAGGCCAGCGAGCTGCCCTGGAGCAGCTCCATCACCAGGTACGGCCGGCCGTCGCGCACCCGGCCGAAGGAGAAGATGTCGACGATGTTCGGGTGGCGGGCGGCGTTCACCGCGCGGGCCTCGTCGAGCATCCTTTCGACCAGCACCGGGTCCGCGGCGATCGAGTTGAGCAGCACCTTGATCGCCACGCTCTTCCCGATGTCCGGCTGCTCGCCGCGGTAGAGGACGCCCATCCCTCCCTGTCCCAGCCGCTCGATCACCTTGTACTCGCCGAGCAGCTGGCCGATCAGCGGATCGCCGGCGTGGGTCCGCTCGGTGGCGCCCGGGGACAGGAGCCGCTCGCCGCTGGGGCTGGTCGTCTCCTGAAGAATCGCAAGCACGTTCTTGCAGCGCTGGCAGCCGTCGAGGTGCACCCTCACCTGGTCGCGTACCGCGGGGGCGAGGGCGCCCGAGGCCAGCTCGAGCAGGTCCGAGTCCGCGGGGTGAAGGGCGGCCATCGCCGGGGCAGCTTAGGAGTTGTCCCCGGCCACTGCACCGGCGATTGCCTCTCGCAGCAAGGGCGAAGCGCTGCTTAACTGAGCAGCTTGGACAACCGGCGGGGACCCCAGCACGTTCGCAAGGCGGTGAGCTTGACGGTAAAGCTCGCCCACCGCGGCGTTGACGAGTTCGTCGAGAAGTATGCGACCAACATCTCGGTCGGCGGACTCTTCATCCGCACCCGCGAGCCCCAGCCACTGGGCACGGTGGTGCACTTCAAGATCGAGATCGCCAACAGCCAGCGGATGCTCCAGGGCACCGCGGTGGTGAAGTGGGTCCGCGGCGTGACGGATCCCGCCGGCCCCGGGGGGATGGGGCTCGAGTTCAAGGATCTCGACGAGGCCAGCCACGCGGTGGTGAAGCGAATCCTCGCGGGCAACCACGGGCCCCGAGCCGTCGCGCCGCCCTCGGTGGCGCCGATCGCTCCACCCAGGATTCAGCCGGTCGCGCCCCCGGTCGCGCCAGCGGCCACGAAGGCCGCGCCTGTCGCCCAAGCCAAGCCGCCAGCGCCCGCCGCCCCGGCCCCGGCGAAGGCCGCGCCTGTCGCCCAAGCCAAGCCGCCAGCACCCGCCGCCCCGGCCCCGGCGAAGAGCGCGACACCCGCCCAGCCAAAACCCCCGGCACCCGCCGCCCCCGCCCCGGCCAAACCGGCGCCGGTCGCTCAGGCAAGGCCCGCGGCGCTTGCCACCGCAGCCCCGGCGAAGCCCGCGCCTGTGCAGGTTCCCGTAGCCGCCGCCAGGCCCGCTCCGACCGCGGCCGAAGCCCCGTTCAAGGCCCCGCCGGATCCCGGGATCGAGCTCGACGCACTCTTCGACGTCCCCGCCAACGCCCCTACGATGACCGCCGGCGAAGGGCGGAGCCTCAACGACCCCGACTTCATCTTCGACGTACCGGATCT
>JAYVRT010001004.1:0-11318 GCA_043776025.1 Archangiaceae bacterium
GATGCCCAGCGACTTGCCGGCATGGCCCTGGGTATCGAGATCGATCAAAAGGACCCGGAGGCCTTTCTTCTGCGCGTACCAGGCGGCCGTATTCACCGCCAGCGTCGTCTTGCAGGTGCCGCCCTTCTCGTTGATGAAGGCGATGCGGCGCAAGGTCACTTCTTCTTCTCGACCAGCACATCGATCTTCGACTCGACCGACGAGAGGAGCCGTTCGAGCTCGTCCACCTTCTCCCGCAGGATCTCCAGATCTCCGGTCGAGGGCAGGTTCATCGCCGACAGCGCGCTGCGCAGGCTCTTGTCGAGCGTGCCCTTGGCGGTCAGTGTTCGGGAGACGATCGTCTGGATCGTCGCGACGAACTTCTCGTTCGACAGCAACTGCTGGGCGATCTTGCCGATCCGCTCCTCGCCGGTCGCGACGAGCTTCTTCATCACCGGGTTGTCCTTGAGCATGGCGCGCGGATGCTGATCTCGGCGTTCGAGCGTGTCAAGGTTCGAAAACTCCCCGTGATTCCTGTTCTCCTCGACAAGCGACTGGTGATCGTCACGGGCAAGGGCGGCGTCGGAAAGACGACGATCGCCACTGCCCTCGCCCTGGCGAGCGCACGCTCGGGACAGCGGACCCTGATCTGCGAGGTCAACGCCCGCGAGCGCGTCACCGGCCTGCTCGCCCGCCCCGAGACCGGCGCGGAGATCAGCTCGATGGAGGAGAACCTCTGGGCGGTCGACGTCCGGCCTCACGAGGCGATGCGCGAGTACGCGCTGATGATCCTGAAGTTCGAGAGCATCTACAACGCGGTCTTCGAGAACCGGTTGGTGCGCTACTTCCTCCGGTTCGTCCCCTCGCTGCAGGAGCTGGTGATGCTGGGGAAGATCCTCTACCACCTGAAGGAGAAGCGGCCCGATGGGGGCTGGCGGTTCGAGCGGATCATCATCGACGCGCCCGCGACGGGGCACGCGATCACCTTCTTCTCGGTGCCGAAGGTGATCATCGACACCGTGCCGCCTGGCGCGCTGGCGAACGACGCGAAGTGGATGCACGAGTACCTGATCGACCCCACGATGACCGCGGCGGTGTTGGTCTCGTTGCCCGAGGAGATGCCGGTCAACGAGACGCTGGAGCTGGCGGCGGCGCTCAAAGACCGGGTGCAGATCCGGCCCCAGGCGGTGGTGCTCAACGGGTTCATCCCCGAGCGCTTCGCCGCCGGCGACCTCGCCGCGCTCCCCACCCCGGAGCTGCTCGACGTGGGCCGGGTGCACCAGTCGAGGGCCCACCTGTCGATGACCGCGGCCGAACGGCTCAACACCTTGAAGCTCCCGCTGACGATCGTCCCCCGGGTCTTCACCCCGACCTTCGGCCGCGCGGCGATCGAGGAAGTCAGCCGCCTGCTGGGGGCGCCATGAACGCCATCGGCGCCGCGGTGGCGAAGAGCAACGTGCTGTTGTGCGTCGGCTCGGGCGGCGTCGGCAAGACCACCGTCGCCGCGACCCTGGCGATGCGCGCGGCGATCGAAGGCAAGGGCTCGCTGGTGTGCACCATCGACCCGGCGCGGCGGCTCGCCAACTCGCTCGGCCTCGAGCAGCTGGGCAACGCGGAGATGAAGATCGCCCAGTCGGTGCTCGCCGCCGCCTCGGGGCGGACGCCGAAGGCGCCGATGCACGCGATGATGCTCGACATGAAGCGGGCCTGGGACGATCTGATCGAGCAGCGCGCCCCGGCCGACAAGCGGGAGAAGATCTTGAGCAACCGCTTCTACCAGTCGCTCTCGACCGCGCTCGCCGGCTCGCAAGAATACATCGCGATGGAGAAGCTGTGCGATCTGCGCAACCAGCGTGGCTACCCGCTGATCGTCCTCGACACGCCGCCCACCGCCCACGCGCTCGACTTCCTCGACGCGCCGAACCGGATCCTCGACTTCCTCGACAACGACGCGGCCAAGTGGCTGCTCACCCCCGCGCTGGCCGCGGGGAAGATCGGCCTGAAGCTCTTCAACCTCGGCAGCAGCTACGTGGCGAAGACGATCTCCAAGTTCACCGGCGTCGAGACGCTGCAGGAATTGGCGAACTTCATGTTGCACATGAGCAGCATGTACGAGGGCTTCCGCGAGCGCGCCCACCAGACCCGGGCGCTGCTCGAGGCGGAGTCGACGGCGTTCGTGCTCGTCACCGGCGCGATGCCCGAACGGCTCGACGAGGCGGTCTTCTTTCACACCACGCTGATGCAGAACCACCTGCCGATCGCCGCGGTGGTGGTGAACCGGGTGCACCCTTCGGTGCCCGACGCGCTCTGGACCCAGGCGGCGAGGCTGCCGGACGCGCTGCGCAAGCGGGTCGAGGCGACGCTGAGCGAGAACGAACACCTCGCCGCCCAGGACGCCAAGGGGATCGCCCGCCTCGCCGAACTGTGCGCCCCGACGCCGCTGGTGCTCATTCCGCGCTTCGAGCTCGATGTGCACGACCTCTCAAGTCTCTGGAACGCCTCACGGTTTCTCTTCGGCGAGACCCTCCTCGAACGGCCGGAGGGACAACGTTAAGCTCAGTCGGGGGAACCGGGCAGGCGCGGGGGCTGTCAGTCGAGACTTGAAGGAGCTCAAACCTTTGTCGATTCGAAACGCGCTGTGGATCACCGCCGCCGTCGCCCTCGCAGGTTGCAGCCACGTCAAGACCGTCAGCGGTGACAAACAGGAGGTGAAGTTCGACGAGGTGGTGATCGTCGGCGACCTCGAGCTGGAAAAGCTCAACGCCGAGGAGCTGTTCGCCGCCGGCACCTCGTTCTTCGCGGCCGAAGACTACGTGCAGGCCGCGCGGTACTTCGGCCGGCTCGCCGACTTCCACCACGACAGCATTCACCGGCGGCCGGCGCTCTACAACGCGGGCCTCGCGCTCGAGAAGTTGAAGCAGTGGGAAGAGGCGCACCAGCGCTTCCAGGAACTGTCCGACCCGGAGAAGGGCACTGGCGACTCGCTCGACGCCGCCTACCGGGTGGCGGAGACGCTCTACCACCAGGAGCGCTTCGAGGAGGCCGTGGGCGTACTCAAGGCGATTGGCAACCGCACCGATCTTCCGCTGAACAAACGCCTCGAGGCGCGGGTCCAGGAAGGCGTCTGCGAGCTGGAGAGCGGCCAGTCGGACGTCGCCGAGTCGACGCTGCGCAAGGTGATGAGCACCTGGCAGGACACCGCCGACAAGGACACGATCGACGACTACTTCCCGGCGCAGGCGCAGTTCTTCCTCGGGGAGATCTTCCGGCTCCACTACGAGCACGTGACGCTGGACCCCGACCGCACCGCCGACGAGCTCGCGAAGGACGTCGAGTACAAGGCCGAGCTGCTGCTGTCGGCGCAAGGCCACTACCTGCGCGCGATCCGGATCGGCAACGGCTACTGGGCGACCGCAGCCGGTGCGCAGATCGGCGGGCTCTACGAGAACCTCTACGATCACATGACCAACGCCCCGGCGCCGAAGGAGCTCAACGCTGAAGAGGGCGAGGTCTACCGCCAGGAGCTGCGCAAGAAGATCCGGGTGCTGATCACCAAGGCGATCACCGTGTACGAGCGGACCCTCGAGGCCGCGGAGCGCATCGGCGCTTCGAGCCCCTTCGTCGAGAAGACACGGGAGAGCCTGAAGCGGATGAAGGACATGCTGCTGGCCGATGCGAAGGCGGAAGAAGAGAAGCCGATGACGACGGCGCCCGCCAGGGTTCCGCACTCCTGAGCTAGAAGCAGGGGCTCAGTGGTGAGCGACCTGATCTTCAGCCCGCAGGAGCTCGCCGAGATCCGCGCGTACCATGACCCGAGCTATCTGGCGGGCGCGGTCCACGAGTTCTTGCTGGTGGGCTACTGGGTGGTCTGCCTCGCTTTCCTTGTGGAGCGCTTCCACGCCTGGTCCGTCGCCTGGTCGGTGCGGCTCGCCCCGCGGTCTTCCTCGAAGCTGCTCGATCTCTTCTGGGGCGGGGATGGCTGGCGGGCCGCGCTGCTCTTCACGCTCGCGATCTTCGCCACCTGCGACCTGCTCTGGGTGCCGGCGAACTTCTACTTCGGCTTCGTCCGCGAGCACGCCTTCGGGCTGTCGAACCAGAGCCTCGCCCGGTTCACCTGGGACTGGGTGAAGACCCTGGTCTTCGGAGGCGTGACGCTGGCGATCCTCGCCTTCGGGATGTTCGGGCTCGCGAGGCGCCTGCGGTGGTGGTGGTTGATCATGGGCTGCGTGGCGGGAGCCCTGCTCAACGTCTCAGCGGCGATCGACCCCTACCGGGCGCAGGTCTACGTCGACCAGGACCCGTTGCCTGCCGGAGAGGTGCGCGACGCGATCACCGCGCTGATGCGCAAGGCGAACATCGACTTTCGCGACGTGGTGCTGGAGAAGACGCTGAGCCAATCGGTGCGGGTGCAGGCGTACTTCGCCGGAAAGGGCCCGACGCGGACGATCGTGGTCAACGACGCGCTGCTGAAGAACCTGAGCACCGACGAGGTCGTCGCCGCGGTCGGCCACGAGGCGGGGCACGTGCGCGAGAGCCGCTGGGTGGGACAGGTGTCCTCCGCGGTGGCGTTGCTGCTGTTCCTGCTCGCCACCGAGGTGATGTTCCGCCTCGCGGCGAGGCGCCAGTGGTGGGGCGTCACCGAGCGCGCCGACCTTCGCGTCCTCCCGCTGATCTTCGCGGTGTTTGGCGTGTGTCACCTGCTCGTGGTGCCCTTCAGCGCGGCGTCGCAGCGGCAGCGGGAGTACGACGCCGACCGCTACGGGCTGGAGCTCACAGGCAACCCCGACGCCTTCCGCCGAATGCTGATCAAGGCGGCGAAGGTCAACAAGATGGATCCCGATCCGCCCCGCTGGGTGGTGCTCAAGAGCTGGTCCCACCCGCCGATCCGCGAACGGCTCGAGGCATTGGACCAATGGAAGAAAGCCGACGGCGGGTAGCAAACGGTCTACCCGCCGCCGGTGAGGCACCTGAGGAGTCCCCCGCTCCTGGTCCTCGTTTCCTTTCAACGCCTACCCGCCGCCCCTGGAGACTTGTTGCCGCCGCGCACTGCGTTGACGGCCATCATCGTGATCGCTTTGACCAGGCTCTTCGCCCGGCGCCCGGCCGAGGTCTCGCCGTGAGGGTCGGCCTCGACGGCGTGGGCGAGGTCGGTGAAGCCCTCGCGGTCGCCAGCCTTGAGCCGGAGCTCCCCGCGGTTGGCGAGCGCGATCGGGTTCTTGGCGTCGGTCTTGATCGCCGCGGAGTACTCGGCCACCGCGTCTTCGATGCGGCCCAGCTTCTGGTAGACGGTGCCGAGCGCCGCGTGGCTCGCCGAGTCCTTCGGGTTTCCGGCGACGAGGCCCTCGAAGATGATGCGGGCCTCGTCGAGGCGGCCAGCGGCAGCCAGGTCGCAGCCTACCTGGGCAATCGCCTTGGCTTCCTCGAAGGTCATCCCCTCGACTTCGGCCCAGGTCACCTCACCGCGCGCAAACGCCTTCAGTTGGGTCTTCATCGCGTGGTCCTGTTCCGCCTGCGAGGTCTGGTACTTGATGATCTTGTTCATCGCGGTCACCCGATGTGCCGAATGGCGACCATCTGCATGTCGTTGAAGGCCTTGGCCAGGTTCGAGATCAGTTCGAACATCGCTTTGCGCTGCTCCATGATCATCTGCATCTTCTGGCTCAGCTGAGTCATCTTGGTCTGCGCGGCGCGGATGGCTGCGTCCGAGGCGTTCGGGTCCTCCAGAACTTTGGCCTGGGCGTCGATCTCGCCCTGCAGATTGTCGAGCCGGCTGTCGAGGCGGTTCACGATGCCGTTGAGGCCGGTATCCTCCTGGGTCCGTCCAGGCGGAGGCGCGCCATGGGCGCCGGCAGTCGGGTTTGGCGAGGCGCTGCCCTGCGTCGGGGTCTGCGACTGCACGTTGTGGATGCCCACGTTTCCACCCGTGTTCTGCTGGGCGGCGCCCTGCGGAGCCGGGCCCGATGCCGGACCCTGAGTCTGGGCCGGGGCATTCAGCAGCCTCGCGGCGTACGCCGACAGCTGAGAGGTCGAGATGCTTCCGTCGCCCCTCCCGGTCGCGATCTGAAGGGCCATCATCATCTTCGGATGATCGAGGACGTACTGAGCCGCATCACGAAGCTCCTGAGGCAGCCCGGAGTCTCCAGCCACTCGCGTGAGGCTGTCGCGGTTGAACAGCCCGTCATTGGCGTCGCCCGCAACCCCATAGTGGTCGATGGCGTTGGCGGAGGCCATCAGCGCTTGCAGCGCGTTTAGCTCCTCTTCGTTCTGCGCGGCCTGTGGCGTGGACGACCCGTGGGCCGCGGTCGCGGCCGACTGACTCTGGCCCCGCTCTCCGCCGGCCGGAGCCTCGTCCGGGGCGAAGTCAACGCCCGGCGCCTCCGACTGTTGCATCTGTGCGGGTTCCGGCGCCGGCTGGTAGCCGTCCTGCGCCACCGATGGATCTTTCGCCGGGGTGAATTCAGTCGCCGCGGGATCCTGCCCCACACCTGCGCCCGTGCTCCCGGCCGCGCTGGCGCCGTCGAAAGAGCCGACCTTGTTGAGCAGCTGCTGGCCGACCTGGGCGATGCAGCTGTTGTCGGGCCCGTTGACGAGCTTACCGACCTCGCCGGCGAGACCACCGACGAGGCCCTGGACGATGCCACCCAGACCCAGCGGGTCGAAGAGGTTGAAGCCACCGTTGCCACCGTTGCCACCGATTGGGCTGCTCATTTGGGTCCTGCTCCTTGTTTGGGATGCCGTGGTGACGACGGACTTTGCAGGGCGGGTGCCCAGCCGGAGCGGCGGAAATCCAGGGGCTTAGGACCCCGCCTTCCGCCGACGCCGTCCGGATTCGGGAGGCCAATCCGCGCCGTGAGACGACGTAGAGTCCACCGGGATGATCCGGACGATGGGCCTGGACGTGGGTTCGAAGACCGTCGGCGTGGCCGTCTCGGACGAGCTCGCCTACAGCGCCCACCCGATCACGACGGTGCGGCGATCGAACTTCAAGGCCGACCTGCGCGCCCTGGCCACGCTGATCGCCGAAAAGGATGTCGGCCGGATCGTCGTCGGCCTCCCCTTGAACATGAACGGCAGCGAGGGCCCGCGCGCCGCCGAGTCGCGCAAGCTGGGAGAGGCCCTGGGGGAACAGACGCGCCTGCCGATCATCTACTGGGACGAGCGGCTCACCACCGTCGCGGCCGAGCGCTCGCTGCTCGAGGCCGACGTCTCGCGGAAGAAGCGCAAGGAGGTCATCGACCAGGTCGCCGCCTGCCTGATCCTCCAGGGCTGGATGGACTCCCAACCGGGGACCGAAGATTGAGGAAGGGAGTCCGAACCGCCATGGGCTTCCTCGGGGCGGCCGTGCTCGCCACGGGCCTGGGCTGGTACCTCACCGAACACCGACTCACTGTCTTCGCTGCGCGTCCTTTCGGTGCCGACGGCCCGAAGCGGGTGGAGATCCGGCCCGGAACGCAGCCGCGCGACATCTGCGCGCTGCTCGCTCGAGCGGGCGTGATCTCCGACGCCGACCTGCTCTACGCGTGGATGCGCCGCGAGAAGCTGCACCTGAACCTCAAGGCAGGCGAGTACGAGTTCATCGGGGCCGTCGCGCCGCGGGAGGCGATCGACAAGATCGCCTCCGGCCACGTGAAGCAGCACCACTTCACCGTGCCCGAGGGCCTGCGGGTCGACGAGATCCTCCCGATCATCGCCGGCTCGGAGCTCGGGCTCGATCTCGAGAAGCTGCAGAGGCTCGCCTCGATGGCCGCGTTCGCCCGGAAGGCCGGGGTTCCCGCCGATGGCCTCGAAGGCTTCCTCTTCCCCGACACCTACAGCTTCCCGAAAGGCGCGACCGAAGAGTCGGTGTTGTCGAAGATGGTCACCCGGACCCTCGAAGAGGTGACCCGGGCCCCGCGCAAGCGAGACCTGACGCTGCTCGAGGCGGTGACGCTGGCGTCGATCATCGAGAAGGAGACCGCGGCTGCCGGCGAGCGTCGGCGGATCTCCTGCGTCTTTCACAACCGGCTGCGGCTGAACATGCGCCTGCAGACGGAGTGCACCCCTACAACACCTACCGGGTGAAGGGCCTGCCGCCGGGGCCAATCGCCTCACCGGGAGCGGCCGCGATCGCCGCCGCGCTCGACCCGATCGACTGCGACGATCTCTTCTTCGTCTCGCGCAATGATGGCACCCACGCTTTCTGCCCCGACCTCGCCTGCCACAACGACAACGTGCGGAAGTTTCAGCTCAAGGGCAATCCCACGCCGGAAGACTAGAACCGCTTGTAGACGTGAAAGGGCGGCTGGAAGCCGTCGAGCTCGTTGAAGGTCCATTCGTTGAACCGCAGCGTGCGCCCGTCGACCGAAGCGACGCGCTCGAGGGTGCCCCCTTCGATCCGCACCAGGTACTTCGGCTGGGCGGCGGCCACCCTCAAGGGGAAGATCTCCCACCGATGCCGCGCGAGGCGCTCTTCCGGGAGCCCGGAGAAGAACGCCACCTGGAGGTCGCGGTACATCCCGTCGTTGTCGAGGATCGCCGCCTCACCCCGGCGATTGACCTCGCGCTCGAGGAACCGGGCGACCCGCATCAACTCGACCGGGTTCGTCGAGACCGGGCTGATCGGCCGCAAGGTGTCTTCCCATTTCCCTTCGCGGTGCAGCGTAAACAGCCCGAGCGCGATCGGCGCCGCCACGGCGACCACTCCCGCGAACCCGACGACCCAGGCGCGGAGCTTCCCGACGGGGATCGCCTCGAACCCAAACCAGATGAACGGCAACACCAGCGCGACCTCTTTGATCGTGAAGCGGGCGAGGGGCACGAAGCTGCCGGTCACGGTGCTGCGGAAGGTGAACAGCGCCGTCGGAATCACCACCAGCGCCACCACCCAGCGGGCGTCCTTGCGCTGGCGGTAGGCACGCACCAGCCCCCAGAGCCCGGCGATGCCGAGCAGCGGGCTCAAGGTCGCGATCGCCGTCGCCGGCCAGAAGACGAGGTTCTGCAAGCGGTAGCGGGTCGCGCCCCAGAGCCGCTCGCCGTCGGGGAACCAGCGGCGGTGGTACTCGTCGATCATCCGAAACGGAAAGAACGGCTCGCCGCGGTCGCCCCAGTTGCCGTAGGCCCAGGCGAGCGGGAACGCGAGACAGAGCACGGCGAAGAGCACCGCCCAGCGCCAACGGCCCATGGTCGCGAGGGTCGCGCTGAGCAACGGCACCCAGAGCCAGGCGTCGTAGCGGGTCGCGCACCCGAGGTTGAGGCAGAGCGCCGCCCCGAGCAGCGACGGCCGGTGTCCTTCGCCCACGGCCCGCGCGAACAGGGCCGCGGTCGCCACGATCAGCAGCAGGGCCAGCGCCTCGCTCGCGGCGGTGGTCGAGCACTGGACGTGCATCCCGCAGGCAGCCAACCCGAGGCAAGCGACGATCGCGGCGGTCTGGCCGAAGAGCCGCCGGGTGAGCGTGAAGAGAGGGATCACCGTCAGCGTCCCCGCCACCAGACTCAACCACCGGCCGATGTTCTCCAGGCTCCCCCCGAGCCAGGTCAGCACACCGAGCAGCAAGACATGGAGCGGCCCGAACTGGAACACGCCCTGGTCGTACGAGCCGATCGGGTGCGGGTGCGCCGCCCAGCGGCCACCGAGTTCGGCGCGAACCACCGCGTCGCCGTAGAGGTTCTCGTTGACGCCGAACACCAGCAGCCGTGGCAGCAACACCACCGCCATCAGCACCGCCACCCGCGTCAGGGTAGAGACCGCGGCCCGTTCGCCCGGCAGCGCGGCGCCCTGAACGGCGCTGGGGTTCATGAGCGCGTCCCGGCGGTCCGTCGCGACCGCCGCATCGCCGCGCGCAGAGATCGCAGCGCCGACCGCACCTGCTCCGACCGCTCGGCCGGCGACGGTATTCCCCCGGGGTGCTGCGCATCGGGCGGTGACGCGCGCTCGGCGCGCTGGACCCGCCGCGCCACCTGGGCCTCGAGCTCGTCGCGCTCCGCCTCCGAGGGCACGACGTGAGAGCGGGCGAGCTCCACGTGGGCCCGGTAGACGTCGAGCGCATCGAGGAGGTTCTGATCGCCTGCCTCGTTGAGGATCCGCGTCGACTCGGCGAGCAGCTCGTCGGCCTCGGTGAACCGCAACAGCCCGGCCTCGACCGCGGCGAGGGCGCCATCGACCAGCCCCTCGTAGCGGCGATCTCCGACCTCGCGCAGCAGCCGGTTCGCCTCCCGAAACTTCCCCAGCGCGTCCTCGAGGCTTCCCTGCTCCTGATAGAGCGAGCCGAGGGCGGCCATCGTCACCCCTTCCATGCTCCGGCTGCCGACCTCACGGAGGATCTCCAGCGCGCTCTGGTAATGCGAGAGCGCCTGCGGCAGTTGCTCGAGGTCTCGGTTGAGGTCTCCGAGGTTGATGTGGCCGATGCCTTCCGACAGACGGCTCCCCAGCTCGCGGTGAATCGTCAGGGCGGCGGTGTAGTTGACCTTCGCCTGGCTGAAGAGGCTCTGGTTTTGCTGCTGGACGCCGAGGTTAGAGACGGTGATCCCCTCGTAGCGGCGGTCACCGACCTCACGGTGAATCTCCAGCGCCTGCTGGTAGGTGGTGAGTGCCTCGTTCTCCTTGGCGTGATCGTCGAGCAGCGTCGCGAGGGCGGAGAGGGTGCGGCCCTCCATTCGCCGATCGCCGACCTGGCGATGAAGCACGAGAGCGCGCTCGTACAAGCGCATCGCGGCGGCGTGGTTGCCTCGAAACCGCTCGATGCTCCCCAGGTAAGAGCAGGCGCGGCCTTCGACGTCGACCGCGCCGGTCTTCTTCGCCAGCGCGAGCATCGCCTCGAGATCCTCGGCCGCCTCGACCACCCTGCCCCGCGCGGTGCGTGCCCGGCCGCGGGCTTCGAGCCCGAGGGTCCGCTTCACCGAGTCGGCCTCACCCAACTTCGCCAGCGCGGCGTCGAGCATCGCCAGGTGCAGCCGGAAGGGCCCGCGCAGCGCCAGCAGCGGGTCGAGGGCGAGCACCGCGCTCAGCGCCCGGGAGTTGGAGTGATCGGTCTCGAGCGCGCGCTGGAAGACGGCGTTGAGGTTCTCCCGCTCGAGCTCGAGCGCGTCGAGCAACGCCGCGTTGCCTTCGGCGCCGGCGGAGAGGCGCCCGCCGAGCGAGGTGAAGAACCGGGCGTGGCGTTCCTTCGCCGAGGGCGCCTCGGGCATCAGCTGGAGCTTCTCGTAGGCGTACTCCCGGATGCTCTCGAACAGCCCGTAGCGCATCTCGCCGCTGCCTCCGGGCGGGAAGTAGCTGCGCACCAGCGACTTCGAGCGCAGCGTCAGCACCACGGTGAGGACCTCCGGCGCCCCAGGGAAGCGGACCAGGTCGACCACCGACTCCG
>JAYVRT010001005.1:0-3280 GCA_043776025.1 Archangiaceae bacterium
TCTTCGACATCTGTGACTTGAGCGGCGTGGTCACCACGATCGGCGGCGTGAGTTCCGGGGAAACCCTGGAGGCGATCTCATCGTCGTGCTCTGTGCACCTGGTCAGCGAGGTCTTTTCGAGCACGACCTTCTCGAAGTGGCAGCCTGGCTGTACCAGCAGCTGCGCCGCGAACTCCTCCGCCACCATCGGGGCCGGACAGATCGTGTCGGATCCGAACATGGACGGTGTTTTCTACGCCCTCCCCGTCTTCTCAATGCCGTTCCAACTCAAGAAGATCGCGCTGAGCTCAAGTTGCGCCGGCACCTGGTCCAATTTCGGAGCGCCGATCACGATACCGAACCTCGGAAGCGGTCCCCGACTGGTCGTCATCCGCGGCAGCCCCGGGCTCGTCTACGCCGACACCAGCGGCAACGTGAAGTTCGTCGGACCCTAAGGCGCGCAGGCCGGCTGCGAGCCGCCGGCACAGCCGTAGATCAGCGTGTCGATGGCGCAGATGCCTTCCGACACGATCCCCGCCTTGAGCAGATCGCCCACGACCGGCAACGCGAGCTGCGCGTTCGACTGGGCCTGGACCCCGCCATCGAGCAGCACGGTGTTGGTGTCGGTCGACAGCAGCGTCCGGCAGACCTTCGCCGAGGAATCAATCGCCTGCTCGTCGATGCGGATCGCGGTGGCGATCGTCCCGAGCAGATGAATCAGCGCCCCGCGCTTGTCGACATCGCGCACGCCGTTGAGCGCGGCGATCAGCTTGGTGAACCCGAACTCGGGCAGCTTGTTCGGCCCGAGGGCGAGCCGATAGATCATCCGCACCACCTCGCTGTTCGGGTCCTTCTTGGTGATGCAGTTGAGGACCGCGCGGGTCGGGGTGATCAAGTTCGGATCATGCTTCGGGTCGAGGACCACCTTGAGGTCGTCGATGATCGGCGTCAGCGTCATCTTGTACGGAGAGAGCAGCGGGTTGTTGAGCAGGTTGTCGAGGTCCGCGGGGGTTCCGGCCTGGAGCGCTCCGAGGAGGATCTTCGACAGCCCGACAACGTCATTCTCCTGCAGCGCCCCGAGGTTGAGCGGCAGTCCTCCGTCGCCGAGCCCGGTCGAGGTCAGGGTGTCGAGGTCGGCGAGCAGCTTCTTGCCTTCCGCGGTCTCGAGGTAGTGCGAGAGCGCGACGACGAGGTCCAGCCCGCTGCTCAGCTGGCACTCGGCGTCCTGCGAGCACTGGGCAGAAAGCACGTGCGCCACCTCGTAGTGTGGCTTGCCGTCGGGCCCCTTGCCGATGATGTAGTTCACCAGGGCGCTCAGCTGAGGGTCGACGAGCTTGAGCGCGGCGATCCCCTGGCCCTGGTGGACGAGCAGATCCAGCGCCCGCCGCAGCTCGCACATCTCATTGGCGACAGAGAGGGGTGGAGGCGTGGCGGCGCAGAGCTGGTTCTTCGGAGCGCCGAGCTCCGGAGGCTTGTGCGAGAAAGTGGTGAGCGTCGCGAAGACAGCCCGCAAGGTGTCGTTGATCGGCGGCGGGTCGCCCTCTCGCTCGGGCACCAGCAGGTGGTCCTTGATCACCTTGCGCAGGTTCTCGGTGCGGCCCTGATTGATTGCGGTGACGAACCCGGGCATCAGCTGCTCGAAGCTCTTGCACTGCACCGGGGTGCCGCCGTCGGGGAGGAACACGGGGTCGGCGTGGGGGGCGTCGAGGTTGTCGGCTCCACAAGCGAACGCGATCGCGAACATCAGCGCCGACAGCGGAAGCAGCAGCAGGCCGAGATCGCGTTTCTTCATTGGGGGGAGCCGCACGAGTCTAGCCGAGCACTTCGGCGTTGTGCTCACCCAGCTGCGCCGGGGGCCGCAGCGGCAGCGGCCCGAAGTGCAGCGGGGTCGACAGGTGGGTCACCCCGTCCTGCTCGACGAACATCCCGCGCGCCCGCAGCTGGGGGTCCTGGAGCAGCTCATCGCCTTCCCAGACCGGCTCGACGCAGACATCCCGGGTGCGGAACAGCTCCATCCACGCGTCGCGCGACCGGCCGGCGAAGACCGCCTCGAGCTGTGAGCGCACCTTCAGCCCGCCCTCCCCGGTGTCATAGGCGCCCTCGTAGAGCTCTGGCCGTCCGATCGCCTCGCAGACGCCCTGAAAGAACTTGGGCTCGAGCGCTCCGACCGCGAGGTATTTGCCGTCACTGCACCGGTAGACGCCGTAGCAAGGGTACCCGCCGTTGAGCGACTCGACGCCCCGCTGCAGCGGAGCGCCCTCGGAGCCCATCGCCAGCCGCGCCGCCAGGTGCATGTGGAGAAACGCGACAGCGCCCTCGGTCATCGACACGTCGACCAGACGGCCGAGCCCGGTCTTCTGCCGCTCGTAGAGCGCGGCGAGAATTCCAGAGAGCGCGAACAGGCTGCCACCGATGTCGCCGATCTGAACCCCCGGCATCGCGGGCATCCCGCCCGGCGCGCCGCCGTAGCCGAGCGCGCCCGAGCGGGCGATGTAGTTGAGGTCATGCCCAGCCCTGAGCCGATCCGGCCCGGTCTGCCCGTACCCGCTGATGGCGCAGTAGATCAGCCGGGGGTTCTCCGCGCGGAGCACCTCCCAGCCGACGCCGAGCTTGTCCATCACTCCGGGCCGGAAGCTCTCGACGAGCACGTCGTACTGCTTCACCAGCCTCTTCAAGATCCCCGGCCCATCCGGGCTCTTGAGATCCACGGTCACCGACCGCTTGTTCCGATTGAGGGCGAGGAACAGCGCGCTCTGTTCGCCCTTGAACGGCGGCATCTGCCGGATGTAGTCACCGCCCGCTGGATCCTCGAGCTTGTCGACGCGCGCGCCGAGATCCGCCATCACCAGGGTGGCGTAGGGCCCCGGCAGCAGCCGGGAGAGATCGAGGACCTTCAACCCTTCAAGTGGCAGTGCCATTGGAACCTCCCAAACGCCAAACGAGCGAACGGCGCGGGCCCCCTCGCTGGAGCGCGCGCCGTCAAAAACAAAAGCGCTTTGCGGCAAGCCTGGCCGGGATCAAGGCGGCCGCGAGGAGCCCGCGGAGCATACGCGCCGGTATGTGAGCAGACACCGGAGCGGCCAACGCCGAGCCCGGCCAGGATCGGCGCAACGTGTTGTTCGTTAGGAGAGGAGCTTGGCGAGCTTCATCGCCAGGCCCATATCCATCGGCTTGAACTTGAGCTTGCCCTGCATCGCCGCCATCTGAGCGTTCATCTGCTTCGCGCGGATCTTCACGAAGTCGTCGTTGGCGACGCTGATCGTCATCTTCGGGGTGCCGTTGGCGCCGCTGGAGACCCAGT